>JBFOLS010000521.1:0-2346 GCA_040830225.1 Leisingera sp. | reverse complement strand
TTCATGGTCTTACTCCACACCTAAACTTTCAGCCAGCGCTAGAATTTGCGCCCAGGTTTCCTCGGGCACCGCAGCCTGTCCATTGGCAGCCTTGCGGTGGTTGCGTTCGCGCTCTCCGGGGATTTCCACCCGGTCAAAGCCGGATGCGGGCGGGCAGCTGCGCAGATCTTCGAGCACCTCTTCCGCCGCGGCCTGCATCGCCGGCGCTTCGCGGAAACGGGTGGCGTCCAGGGTGATCAGCAGCCAGTTGCACTCGGTGGTCGACGGGCCCAGCATCGCCTCGCCGATCAATTCCGCCACCAGCGCCAGCGCATAGCCTTTCTGGGCACCCGCAGCCAGGATGGCGCCGCCGTTGAAGTAGTCCTCGGGGTCACGGGTCGGATTGCCGTCGCGGTCAATGACGCAGCCCTCGGGCAACAGCGCGCCTGCGGATTGGGCAGCATAGATCCAGCCGCCGGCGATCTTGGAGGTGGCAAAGTCGAGCACCACCGGCCCCTGCGCCCCTCCCGGGATTCCCGCGCACCAGGGGTTGGTCGGCAGCTTTGGCCGCGCACCGCCGTAAGGGGCAACCTGCCGCCATGTCTCACGGTTGCCTCCGCCCGTGCAGATGGTGAGGAAGCCCTTCTCTGCCGCCATATCGGCAAAGGCGCCGTGGCGGCCAGTGTGGCCAGCGTTGCGGATCGAAAGCGCCGAGATCCCGCGTTCGCGCGCCTCTTGCATGCCGGTTTCATAGGCCAGCTGCATCGCCGGGATACCAATCCCGCCGCCGCCCTCGACCCTTGTCACACCGCGATTGTCCTGGAAGGCACGCGCCTCGGCCTTGGGGTCGAGGTAGCCAGTTCGCATCTGTTCGGCATATTGCAGCACCCGCATGATGCCGTGGCTCTCCATGCCGCAAAGGCTGGTGTCGGTCAGATGCTGCGCGACCTCCGCCGATGTCTTTGGGCTGCAGCCCAGCCTCAGGAAGATGCGGCTGATCAGGGCCTCTGCCTTGGCCGCCGCCACAAGCGTGCGGGAGCCTTGCAGGGTGAGTTTCGACGCAGGCGCTTGCATCCGAGGCTACTCCGCAAACGGGTCCGGCTGGTGCGGATCGGTCGACAGCCACACGGATTTCGTCTGCATGAAGCAGCGCATGCCTTCCCAGCCGTTTTCGCGCCCGTAGCCGGATTGCTTGTAACCGCCGACGGGCGACTGGGTGGCTGCATTGAAGTAGTTGTTGATGTAAACGGTGCCTGCCTCGATCCGGTCGGCCATGCGCATCGCCTTGGCCACATCGCGGCTCCAGACGCCGGCAGCAAGGCCGAATATCGTGTCATTGGCGATGCGGATAGCGTCCTCTTCATCCTCCCAAGCCTCGGTTGAGACCACGGGTCCGAAGACTTCGTTCTGGGCCAAATCAGCGGTGTTGGGCACATCGGCAAAGATGGTCGGGCCGATGTAGTAGCCTTTGTCGCGGCAGGCAGTTCGGCCATCGAGAAGCAGTTTATGTCCGGCTTCCTCTGCCGCGGCGATACGTTTCAGGACGGTCTCATAGTGCGGACGGTTGGCCATCGGGCCGATCTGGGTGGCGGGGTCGTTGGGGTCGCCAACGCGGGCCTTTTTGACCACTTCGACCAGCCGCTCAGTGAATTCGCCGATGATGGACTTATGCACCAGAAGACGCGAGCCGGAGATGCAGGACTGGCCGCCTGCAGGGAAGATGCCGGAAGCAACGCCGTTGACGGCGAGGTCGATGTCGGCATCGGGCAGCACGATCTGGGGCGACTTGCCGCCAAGCTCCATGACGATGGGTTTTACTTGCTTGGCCGCTGCCGCCGCTGCTGCGCGCCCGCCCGCGGTGCCGCCGGTGAAGGACACCATGCGCACGTCCGGATGTTCGATCATCGGGCCCGCTGTTGTCGGGCCAAAGCCGGTGACCACATTCAGCACGCCGGGCGGCAGGTCGGCCTCCAGGAGCACATCCATCAGCTCCAGGGTCGAGCAGGAGGATTGCTCGGAAGGTTTCAGCACCACCGTGTTGCCCGCGGCAAGGCAGGGCGCGAGCTTCCAGATCAGCGTGCCCAGCGGCGAGTTCCAGGGCAGGATCTGGGCAACAACGCCGAAGGGCTCCCACTTGAGGTAGTTGTGGATATTGGGCGCCTCGGCCGGGATCACCCGCCCCTCGAACTTGTCGCACATGCCCGCGTAGTAGTGCCAACTGTCGACCTGCCACTGGCCGGGTTTCAGGCCAGGTGTGATGGCGGCGGGCAGCTTGCCGTTGTCGCGGGTCTCGATAGCGCCGAGGCGGTCGGCGTTCTGGCTGATCACATCGCCGATCCGGCGCAATACCCGGCCGCGCTCAGCAGG
>JBFOLS010000520.1:0-2220 GCA_040830225.1 Leisingera sp. | reverse complement strand
GTGGCCGCAATCTATGGCGCCAAGCCGCTGATCGCCGATCTGCGCACTGGCTCCATGTGCGCAGGCGGCGGTGAGCAGGCAATCCTGATGGCAGCGGCGGCGCAGATGGGCCGGTTCTACAATCTGCCGGTCACCTCGATTGCCGGCATCACCGATTCCAAAACGCTGGATGCGCAGTACGGCAGCGAAAAGAACCTGGCGGTGTCTTCAGCCGCCCATGCCGGATCCAACCTGATCACCCAGGCCTGCGGTATGCAGGCGAGCCTGCTGGGTGTTTCACTGGAGGCCTACGTGGTCGACAACGACATGATCGGCAACATTCTTCGGACACTGCGCGGGGTGGAGGTGAATGCGGAAAACATCGGTGCCGAAGTGATTGCCGAGGTCTGCCGCGGAGAAGGACATTACCTGGGCCACCGCCACACTTTCAGCCGGATGAAGTCCGACTACTTCTATCCGCATTTCGGCGACCGCCAGACCCCGCGGGAATGGGAGGAGCAAGGCTCGCGCCCGATCGGTGAGGTGGCAAAGGACAAGGCGCGCGAGCTGCTGGCCAGCCACTTCCCTCGGCACATCACGGATGGCAAGGATCTGGAGCTGCGTGAGCGCTTCAACATCTGCCTCAGCCGCCAGCAGATCGGGCGGGCGTAATGCAGGATCATCCGCTTTTCCCCCGGCAACTAGAGCACATACCGCATTGCTGGATCGATGGCGCGGGACAGGACGGCGGCGGCGCGGCGCGAGCGCTAATCGATCCTGCGCTTGGTCGGGCCTTTGCCGGGGTTTCGGATGCGGACGCGGGGCAAGTGGGCCAAGCTGTTGCTAATGCCAAAGCGGCGCTGCCGCTCTGGGCGGATAAACCTCCGGCAGACCGGGCCGGGGTGCTGTTCCGGCTAGCAGAGCTGCTGGAGAAAAACGCGGACCGGCTGGCCGCTGTAGAAAGCCTGAACGCTGGCAAGCCCATCAGCCAGGCCAAGCGGGACGTGGGCCGCGCAGCCGACTACTTCCGTTTCTACGCCGGGGCCTGCGACAAGCTGAATGGGGAGAGCATTCCGCTGGGTCCAGACCAGACTGCCTTTACCGTCTTGGAACCGATTGGCGTGACGGCGCATATCCTGCCGTGGAATTACCCGATCTCGACACTGGCGCGGGGCGTGGCTCCGGCTTTGGCCGCTGGCGCTATCGTTGTTGCCAAGCCGTCGGAACTGACGCCACTTACTACTATTTTGACCGCCGAGTTGGCGTCTGAGGCCGGGTTGCCTTCAGGCGCCCTCAATGTCGTAACCGGTGCAGGAGAGATTGGCGCGGCACTGGCCAGCCACCGTGACGTGGCGCATGTGACCTTCACCGGCTCCACCGCCACGGGCCGCAAGATCATGCAATCCGCTTCCAAACCCGTTGCCGGAACCACGCTGGAGCTGGGCGGAAAATCTCCGGTGGTGGTCCTGGCGGATGCCGATCTGGATGCCGCAGCCGAAGGTGTGGCACGCGGGATCTTCTTCAACGCAGGCCAGGTCTGCGCTGCGGGCGCGCGGCTGATATGCGAAGCCCCGGTGCATGATGCGCTGGTCGAGAAGGTGACCGCCAAGGCCAGGGCGATGACCATCAGCCACGGGCTGGATGACCCAGACCTTGGGCCGTTGATATCGGCCAGCCAGCTGGAACGGGTGCAGGGCTTTGTGAACCGCGCCAAGTCGGAGGGGCTGAACTGTGTGACTGGCGGCCATATTGCCTGCCCGGAGAACCTGCCGGAAGGCTATTTCTACGCCCCTACCATTTTTGCCGATGTTCCGGCAGAGGCGGAGATCGCCCGGCAGGAGGTCTTTGGTCCTGTTCTGGTGACCCACACCTGCGACTCTGCGGAAGAGGCGTTGGAGCTGGCGAATGGGACAGACTTCGGCCTCGTTGCCGGCATCTACACCGCTGACACCGCCCAGGCCATGCGCTTTGCCCGCAAGGCGGAGGCGGGGCAAGTCTTTGTGAACGGCTTCCTCAAGGGCGGCGACACCCTCCCCTTCGGCGGCGTCAAGGAAAGCGGCATCGGCCGCGAAAAAGGCCTCGCCGGCCTCAGCGCCTATTGCGCCATCAAATCCATTGTTTTGAACCACTAGGAGCGGGCATGAACACCAGCCAATCCCTTGCTGAACGCGCACGCCTTGTCATGCCGGGCGGGGTCAGCCACGAGCTGCGCTACAAGACCCCGCATCCGATCTATTTCAC
>JBFOLS010000519.1:0-3174 GCA_040830225.1 Leisingera sp. | reverse complement strand
TGCGGAACAGGAGGTCCCGGCGCAGGCGGCCGTCCTGAACCGCCTGTTCCGGGTCCTCGTTGGTGGCAGAGATGACCCGGAAGCTGACCGGTACCGGCAGCCCGCCGCCTGCCGGCAGGATCTGCTTGTCCTCGAGCAACCGCAATAGCTTGGCCTGCACGGCAGGCGGGCAGGAGCAGATTTCATCCAGAAACAAAGTGCCGCCGGATGCGGCCAGCAGCCGCCCGTCATTGCTGCCTGCAACGCCGAACATGTCTGCCTCGAACGTGTCCGGGGACAGGGCGGCGCAGTTCAACGCTAGAAAGGGCGCTTCGGCATTGGGGCCCAGATCGTGCAGTGCCCGCGCAACCAGCTCCTTGCCGGTGCCGGTCTCGCCCTGGATCAGGACAGCGGCCCCGGTTTCGGCAAGATCCAGAATGTCCTGGCGCAGCTGCACGACCGCCGGGGTCCGGCCCAGCAGGATCCTGTCCAGCCCCGACAGCTTGCAGAGCCGCGCCTTCAGCCGGGCATTGTCCTGCCGCATCCGGTGCTGTTCCGCCGCGTGGCGCAGAATGGCCAGCAGCCGCCGCGGCTCATAGGGTTTCTCGACAAAGCTGTAGGCGCCGTCCTGCATCGCCTTGACGGCCATCGGGATGTCGCCGTGGGCGGAAATCAGCACCAGCGGCGGCGCGGCGGCCAGGTCCAGGCTGTTCAGAAGATCCAGGCCGGACATCCCCGGCATCCGCACATCGGACAGGATGGCATCGGGCTGGATCTCTGCCATGCGCTCGAGCGCGGTGGCGGCCCGCGGCACAGCGGTGACCTGCCAGCCGGCGGCTTCCAGCAGTTCCGTTACCGAAAGGCGCATGGATTTGTCATCATCGATGACCAGGATTCTGAAGGGTCTGATGGCGGTCATGGCTGCTATTCTTCGGTGCCCGGAGCGGGGAATTCAACACGGAGCACGGCGCCGCCGCTGTCCGCGTTGCGGGCGGTCATGGTCCCGCCGTGATCTTGAACGATGCCCGAGGAGATCGCCAGCCCCAGCCCCATGCCGCGCCCGCTTTCGCGGGTGGTGACAAAGGGCTCTTGCAAGTCGGCAAGCGTTGCGCTGCCCAGCCCGTGCCCGTTGTCCAGGATCTCGAACCAGACGATCCCCCCCGCGGTCCCGGTGCGGGCCTCGATATAAGGCTCTTCGGCCTCCTCGCAGGCATCAATGGCGTTGCGCAGCAGGTTGGTCATCACCTGCTCCAGCCGCAGGCGGCTGCCCTGTACGGTCACCGGCTCCGGACAAAGACCGAGGTGCAGCTCCGCCTTTGCCTCCTCCAGATTAGGGGCCACCAGCGCTGCCGAGGCCTGCATCGCAGCATTCAGGTCGACCGGCGCCAGGGTTTCGGTTCCGGATGCTGCAAAGAACTTGAGCTGCCGGGTGATTCCCTCCATCCGGTCCACCAGGCCGCCGATCTTGCCCGGCAGCGCGGGCTGCGCGGCCGGTTCGATCTCGGCTGCGACCAGGTGGTTGCGCATGGCGGCAATCGGCTGGCCCAGCTCATGGGTAACCGAGGCCGCCAGCCGCCCGAGCGCGGCCAGCCGGCTGGCCCGCTCCAGTTCGTCCTGTGTGCGTTTCAGGCGCCGCTCGGCGGTTCTGCGTTCCTCCACCTCGACCGCCAGCTGCTCATTGGCCTGGCGCAGCTGCGCTTCTTCCCGCTCCGAGCGTGCAAGGGCAGCCCCGATCCGGCGGGCGCGCAGTACCTGAAAAATGATCAGGGCAAGCCCTGCGGCAAACCCGACCAGGGACGTCAGCAGCCAGCTGCTGGCCTTGGCCCGGTCATCGCTGGCAAAATAATGCAGCTCCCAGCCGTGCGGCGGAACCGCTGCGGTCAGGTGGATATGCTCAGCGCCTCCGATGGATGCACGGCCGCCGTCCCTGATTTGCCAGTCCAGCGGCGCCAGGGGCTGGCCGGGAAACTGCCGCGCCTCCGTGATCCCTGTGCGCTGGGTTTCCGACAGCGGCGCCAGCACCCGGTAGCGCCACTCCGGATCAGAGGACAGCAGCACCACGCCGTCTTCATTTGCCAGCAGCACGCGCTCGCCTGAGCCGTGCCAGCTTTGTTCCAGCTGCTGAAAGCCGATCTTGATGGCAATGACGCCTATCGGCTGCGCACCCGCGCCGCGCACCGCGTCGGCAATGAAGTACCCGGGCAGCCCGGTTGTTGCGCCAATCGCATAGAACCGCCCCTGTTCACCTTGAAGAGGCTGCCGGAAGTAGGGGCGGAAGGCGTAGTTCTGCCCGATAAAGCTTTCCGGCTGGCGGAAGTTGGACGCGGCAATGGCAACCCCGTTGGTGTCCATCAGGTAAATGGCGTCCAAACCCGCCTTGGCGGCGAAATTCTCCAGCCGGGCGTTCAGTGTGCCCGTGTCCAGACCGGCGGCAGTATCAATGACAGCGGCATCCCGGGCCAGCACATAGGTCAGATGCGAAAACCGTTCCAGCTCCGCGATGACAGAACTCTGGTACAGCGACAGCCGCCCTTCCGCCTTTGCCCGCTCTTCCGATTGGAAATAGGCCCCGGACGCATTGAATACGCCAGCCGCAATCATGATCGTCGCCAGGACCGGGATCAGGAACGGTATTTTGCGCATAAATGTCGATAAGACGGAAAACCGCCGCATGGCAAGGCAATACTGGCGGGCCGGCAGCCATCCGTCGCTGCGCCGGGCCAACATGCGCTCAATGCGGACTTTGCGTGATGAACCTCTGTTCCCGCCCGGCTGACGCGCCTATATTGACGCCATGAAACAGATCCTTCTGCCTGCCGCCCTGATTGCCCTGATGTCCAGCCCGCTTGCCGCCCAGGAAGCCGGAGAGGAGGACAGCGGTTCCACCCTCATGGAACGCGGAGCGGAACTGCTCTGGGAGGGCCTGCGCCAGGAAATGGCCCCGGCGCTTGAGGACCTGCAGGGGCTGATGGAGGAAATCGGCCCGTCCATGGGGGAATTCCTTAGCGAAATGGGGCCTGCATTGGCCGAACTTGCCCGGGAGGTCGAGGACTGGAGCGCCTATGAGCTGCTTGAAATCCTGCCCAACGGCGATATCATCATCCGCAAGAAGTCAAAGGAAAAGGCGCCCGCGGCACCTGAAGCAGAGACCGAGGACGGCGCAACCGAGATCTGACGCATGACGACGTCCGGGGC
>JBFOLS010000518.1:0-4485 GCA_040830225.1 Leisingera sp. | reverse complement strand
GGCCGGCAGAAATCCTGGACGCTAACCCGGAATACAAAGGCAAGACCCTGTTCGAAGTGCTGTTTGCCAACGGCACCGTTGACCAGTTCGAGCTGTCCGAGAAGGCCAAGGAATACGGCAACCACGAATCCGAGGACTGCGGCTTCTACATCCAGAAAGGCCTGTTCGAGGAATACGCCGCGTTCGGCCGCGGCAAGGCCCACGACTTGGCGCCCTTTGAGACCTACCACGAAACCCGCGGACTGCGGTGGCCCGTCGTGGACGGCAAGGAAACCCAATGGCGCTTCAAGGAGGGTTCCGACCCCTATGTGACGCCGGGTTCGGATTACGAATTCTACGGCAAACCCGACGGCAAGGCGGTGATCTTTGCGCTTCCTTACGAGCCGCCTGCAGAAAGCCCGGATGCGGAATACCCGATGTGGCTGTCCACCGGCCGTGTGCTGGAGCACTGGCATTCGGGCTCTATGACCCAGCGGGTGCCGGAGCTGTATCAGGCTGTTCCCGACGCGCTGTGCTACATGCACCCGGATGATGCCAAGGAAATGGGCTTCCGGCGCGGCACCGAGGTGAAGATCATCTCGCGCCGCGGCGAGATGCGCACCCGGGTGGAAACCCGCGGCCGCAACAAGCCGCCCAAGGGGCTGGTGTTTGTGCCCTGGTTCGATGCGCGCCGGCTGATCAACAAGGTCACGCTGGATGCCACCGATCCGATCTCGAAACAGACGGACTTCAAGAAATGTGCAGTCCGTATCGAAGCAGTGTGAGGCCCGTCATGAAACATCTCCGTCTCGCCATTCTGGCCGCACCGATCCTGCTGGCCTCGGCAGCTTTCGCTCAGAACCAGGTCGCCACGCTGCGCAACACCGCGCCGTTGGATGAACAGGGCGAAGCCACCCAGATCCCCGGCATCGTCAACACCGACATCCGCCAGGTGCGCAACTACCCGGATCAGCCGCCGCTGATCCCGCACAAGACCGACAACTACCAGGTCGACCTGAACTCGAACAAATGCCTGACCTGCCACAGCCGTACCGCGGTGGAGGTCAGCCAGGCGCCGATGATCTCGGTCACCCACTTCATGAACCGCGAGGGCCAGACCCTGGGTGCGGTCAGCCCGCGGCGCTACTTCTGCAACCAGTGCCACGTGGTGCAGACCAACGCCCGGCCGCTGGTCGAGAACGAGTTCGTCGATGTGGACAAGGTGCTCGACTACGTGCACTCGCAACAGGGCGGGGCTGACTGATGTGGGGTTTCATTAAACGGCTCTGGTGGATCATCAGGCGTCCCAGCGCCTTCTTCTCGCTCGGCTTTCTGACCATGGGCGGCTTTGTGATGGGGATCATCTTCTGGGGCGGTTTCAACACCGCGCTTGAGGTCACCAACACCGAGGCCTTCTGCACCAGCTGCCACGAAATGCGCGACAATGTGTTCGAGGAACTGAAGCCGACGATCCACTATTCCAACCGCTCTGGCGTCCGTGCGTCTTGCCCGGATTGCCATGTGCCGCACAACTGGACCAACAAGATCGCCCGCAAAATGCAGGCCTCCAAGGAGGTCTGGGGCAAGATCTTCGGCACCATCAACACGCGGGAGAAATTCCTGGAGCACCGGCTGGAACTGGCGCAGCACGAGTGGGCCCGGCTGGAGGCCAACGACAGCCTCGAATGCCGCAACTGCCACTCGGACGAGTCGATGGACATCACCCGCCAGTCCAAGCGGGCGGCGGACGCGCATGAACGCTTCCTGTTCACCGGCGAGAAGACCTGCATCAGCTGCCACAAGGGTATCGCCCACCAGCTGCCCGACATGAGCGCAGCTGAAGGTGAGGATCACGCAGGCCTGCTGGCTCCGGCTCATGGTGAAGGCTTGCTGGCCAGCACCCGCAGCTACCTGGGATTGAGCAGCGACTGACGCAGCCGGGCTTGTACAGACATTAATAAGGCCGCTGTTCTGAAGGGCAGCGGCCTTTTTCTGTGTCCGATTGCTGAAACGGGGTTACAGGATGATATTGCCCAGATGATCCTCGCCGCGCTCGCGGGCCAGCTTCATCTGTTTCTGCCGCTCGCGGAACCGGGCTTTGTCCTCTTCCGAGGTCTGATCGATGCACAGGTGGCAGGACACGCCCTGTTCGAACTCGGGCCGGGCCTTGTCCTCCGGCAGGATCGGGCGGCGGCAGCCATGGCACAGCTCATGCGGGCCTTCGACGAGCCCATGGCCGACCGACACCCGGTTATCGAAGACAAAGCATTCGCCTTCCCAGGCGCTGTTCTCTGCAGGCATTTCCTCCAAATACCGCAGGATGCCGCCCTTCAGGTGATAGACATCCTCCACTCCCTGGCCCAGCAGGTAGTTGGTCGATTTCTCGCAGCGGATGCCGCCGGTGCAGAACATCGCAACCCGCTTGTTGTGGAAGCGGTCCTTGTTTTCTTCCCACCAAGTTGGGAAATCGCGGAAGCTCTCGGTTTCGGGATCAATCGCGCCCTCGAAGGTGCCGATTGCAACTTCGTAATCGTTGCGGGTGTCGATCAGCACCACATCGTCCTGGCGGATCAGGTCGTTCCACTCCCCGGGATCGACGTAATGACCCACGGACGCGCGCGGATCCACGTCCGGCTGGCCCATGGTCACGATCTCTTTCTTCAGCCGCACCTTCATCTTGCCAAAGGGCGGATCACCGGCGGTGGCTTCTTTCCACTCCAGGTCAGAACAGCCCGGCAGCGATTTGATATAGGCCAGTACTGCATCGATGCCGCCACGCGGACCGGCGATGGTGCCATTGATCCCCTCCTGCGCCAGCAGCAGCGAGCCTTTAACTTGCCGTGCCTGGCACAGCTCCAGCAGTGCCGGCTTGATCGCGGCGGGATCAGGAAAACGGGTGAAGTGATAGAGGGCAGCAATCGTGTACATGCCCCGCCCTTAGAACCATGCGTCCGGGTTTTCAAGAGAAAGCACCCTCCCCGCAGCGCCTGTAAAATAGGGGCTTTGGATGAATGGTTCCGCTCAGCCAGGCCGCGGGCCGCCAACGGCAGTTCCCAAGCCCGTCCGGCACCGCTACATATTGTGTACCCAGCATAGGAGATGCCGATGACCCAGGCCCTGATCGTTGTCGATGTGCAGAATGATTTCTGCCCTGGCGGAGCGCTGGCTGTGCCCGGCGGGGATGAAGTGGTGGCCCCGATCAACGAGATGATGGGCCGGTTTGATGCGGTGATCCTGACCCAGGACTGGCACCCGGCCGGACATTCCTCCTTTGCTTCCTCGCACACAGGTAAGGATCCGTTCGGAACCGTGGAGATGCCCTATGGCACCCAGGTGCTGTGGCCCGATCACTGCGTCCAGGGAACCAATGGCGCCGGGTTTCATCCGGATCTGCGCACTGATGGTGACCTCATCATCCGCAAGGGTTTCCGGGCAGGCATCGATAGCTACTCTGGCTTTTTTGAGAACGATCAGGCTACGCCAACCGGGCTCGATGGATATCTGCGCAGCCGCGGCTTGACCCGGCTGACTCTGGCTGGTCTGGCCACCGATTTCTGCGTTGCCTTCACCGCGCTGGACGCGGCTCGGCTCGGCTTTTCGGTGACGGTTGAGCTTTCTGCCTGCCGGGCCATTGACCTGGATGGGTCGCTGCAGGCTTCGCTGTCCCAGATGAAGGACGCCGGAGTTGCCCTGCAGACCTAAATAGATGCCTGAAAAAATTAACAATACTTGGTGTATGCTGCCCGCAGACCCCGACGGCAAGGCAGATTGATGGATACTGCGGACAGGAGCGGCACCGGCCCTCTGGCCAGCTATTACAGAAAATACGGCTCGCTTGAGCTGCTGCTGCGCTATGCCCGCGGCCGGGTTCGCATGTTCTGGCCGCGCCAGCTGTTCATGTTCCTCGCGTTTGCCGTTCTCGGTCTTGTGGTGCCGCCGGTTTATGCGGTGGCAGCCTTTGCCACTTGCTTCGCTGGCGATGCCGCCGATTGCTTGCTGTTGCGCCAGGCGGACTTGCTGGTCATGCGCGGAATGTCCGAAGCCCGGTTGCGGTTGCTGACGGAGCTGACCGCCTTCCTGCACGCCATAAGCCTTTGTTTTGCTGCCTCCGCGCCCTTCTGGGTCGAGATGCCTTCGCTGATGGCACATACCCATAACGAGCCGCTCTATACCATCGGCCTGCTGGCCGGGGCGGCGATCAATGCTGGCCTGGTGCTGCCTTACCATCCGCGGGCGGTCATCGCCAAGCTGCTTACCTATGCCGCTCTGCCGCTTGGTTTCCTCGCGGTCGAGATCGTGGAAACCCCGGTCCTGGCGCCGATGTACCATCTGCACTTGGCCGGGCTGGGGGTGCTTTATGCCTCCTATGGCTGGTTTCTGGTTTTTGTCATGCAAAGCTTTGCCCGCACACGCAGCAACATGCTGGCCCAGGCATTGCAGCAGCAGGAGCTTGAGGGGGCGTATGCCCGCTTGTCCGAGCAGCAGATGGAGGCCAGGCGGCTGGCG
>JBFOLS010000517.1:0-3362 GCA_040830225.1 Leisingera sp. | reverse complement strand
GCGCTGGTCGAACTCATGGGGCTGGAAGGCTCGGAAGCCAACCGGATGCGGGCCAAAGCGCTGTGGCGCAATGGCGAGTATGACCGCGCGGGGGAATATCTGCTGGCCGAAGATGAGGCAAATGCGGCTGCTCGCGGTTTCTGGCATTCTGAGAACTTGGATGCTCTTGAAGCCATGGAGACCGAAGCTGCTCAATTCGGTGCGGTGGCCTCGGCGACGACGCAAATCGGCGAAACCGCTCAGGACCCTGAAGGCCTGCCGCCACTGGCACATGCGCGGGCGCTGGTGGAAAGCAGTGAGGGGACGCGCGGCGGTATCAGCGACCTTTTAAACCAGGTTGGCACGGGCCTCGCGGCGTCGGAAGAGTTGCAGTGAGCTGGCAACTCTCCGAATGAATCCGGCCGCTCCGATCGGGGCGGCCTTTGCTTTTCTGATAACACTTTGTCAACCGGCTACCGGTAACGTGAAAATCGGGTGAATCCTGATTTGGAACGGGCAGAATGCCGGAAAACTATTCAATACGTTGCCTGCAAGGGCTGACTCTGCGCGCATCAGGCGCAGAACCCGGAGCTTCGGTTCTGGCTGCCGCCTCTTTGCGGCGAACCCTCGACAATATCTTCCTGCACAGTGGCGCGGTGGCCTCGGCAAATACTAGTTGCCTGAGACCGCCTGCGGGCAAGCTTCTGCCGGGGGCGGCTCGCAGGGCGGTCAAGCGCGGCCGAAAGCCCTTAGCAGCCCAAAAGTTGCCCCTTAGCCTTTCAATTTTGCGCGATACACGGGGCCTGAACTGTGCCTAAGCTGACGACGGAACAACTATTTAGCCCCACGGTCCTGCTGGCGCTGGCTTTGATGGCGATCATTGTGATGATGATTTTGCCTATGCCGGCTTGGGTTCTGGATGTCGGCCTGGCAGCCTCCTTTGCCTTGGCTATTCTGATTTTCACCATCACGCTGTTCATAGAACGGCCACTTGATTTCTCGTCCTTCCCCACGGTTCTGCTTGCATCTCTGATGCTGCGGCTTTCGCTGAACGTGTCCTCAACCAAGTTGATCATCGGCCAGGGGCATTCCGGCACCGATGCGGCCGGAAATGTGATCGAAGGTTTTGCCCAGTTCGTCATGGGAGGCAGCGTGTTCCTCGGCCTGGTGGTGTTTGGGGTTCTTCTGATCGTCAATTTCATGGTGATCACAAAGGGTGCTGCCCGGATGGCCGAAGTGGGCGCCCGCTTTGCCTTGGACGGGATGCCGGGCAAGCAGCTGGCGATTGACGCGGACATGTCGGCCGGTGCAATCGACCATCAGACCGCCAAGGAACGCCGCGAGCGCGAGCAGCAGGAAACCACCTTCTTCGGCTCGCTGGACGGTGCGTCGAAATTTGTTAAGGGCGACGCCATTGCAGGTCTGCTGATCACCCTGTTGAACCTGGTCATGGGTCTGATCATGGGCGTTCTGGTCCATGGCATGCCGGTGGGCAGCGCCTTTGAGACTTATGCCATTCTGACCGTCGGCGACGGCTTGGTGTCGCAGATCCCCTCCGTGATCATTTCCATAGCGGCGGCGCTGCTTCTGGCTCGCGGAGGCACCACCGGAGCCACCGATACCGCCCTGTTCGACCAGTTCGGCCGCCATCCGGCAGCGCTGACCACTGTGGCCGTGCTGATGATTCTGTTTGCGCTGGTGCCCGGTCTGCCGTTTCTGCCTTTTGTGCTCGGCGGCGGAGTGCTCGGCTATACCGCCTTCCGGATGGCCAAGAAGAAGAAGGATGATGCCGAAGCCGAGATCGAGGAAAAGATTGAAGAAGCCAGCGATCCTGAGCGGACCCGGCCGCTGGGTGATATCCTGGACCTCGACGATCTGCATCTGGAGTTTGCGCCCGACCTTGTCAGCATGGTGCTGGATGCCGGTACCGGGCTGGATGCCCGGATCGCCAATATGCGGTCGCATATTGCTACAACATTTGGCCTGATCCTGCCGGAAATCCGGCTGACAGACCAGCATGACCTTGAAAAAGGCACCTATGTCATCAAGGTGCAGGGTGTCGAGCAGGTGCGCGGTATCCTCAATCCGGACATGGTTCTGGCACTGATGCCGGATAATCATGATGCACTGCCGCCTGGTACCGACGTGACTGAGCCGGTCTATGGCGCTCCGGCCCGCTGGATTTCGGCCAAGTCACAGGAGCAGGCAGCTCTGGCCGGCGCCACTGTGGTCAGCCCGCCGGAAATCCTGGCAACCCATCTTCTGGAGATCATCAAACAGAACTTTGCCCGCCTGCTGACGCTGAAGTCGCTGCGCCGCCTGCTGGATGAAATGACGCAGCTTTCCGATAACTTCCGCTCGGAGGCGAACCGCAAGCTCCTGGATGCGCTGGTGCCGGACAAAGTACCGATGGACACACTGCATGCAGTTCTGCGGCTGCTGCTGGAGGAGCGGGTCTCGATCCGCAATATGCCATTGATTCTGGAATCAATTGCCGAGGCCCGGCTTCACACCACCCAGCCAGAGCTGATCTGCGAACATGTGCGCCAGCGCCTTGGCTTCCAGCTGGTGGCAGAAATGAAACGGGAGGACGGCACCATCCCGCTGGTTCAGCTGGCACCTGAATGGGAGGACAAATTCTCGACTTACCAAGTGGATGCGCAAGGGGCCGGGTTGGACATTGCCCTGCCGCCGGACCTGTTCAACCAGCTTGCAGACGGGATGACCGAAAAACTGTCGGCGACGACTGATCAGGGGGTGTTTGCCGCAGTGGTCACCTCGACCCGCCGGCGCCGCTACCTGAAGACCATTTTGAAGTCCCGCGGCATCACGAACCCGGTTCTTTCTTTCGAAGAAATCGGGCTCGAGGCCAGGCCGGCCCTGGTTGGGATGGTGCAGGCATGAGCCTGAACTTTCTGCCGCCGGAGCTGGTTGCTCTGCTGGGGGCAGGATTCTGGCACGCTGCGATTGTTTTTCTGCGGGTCGCGGCCATGGTGTCGGTGCTGCCCGCGATGGGGGAACTTTATGTTCCCACCCGGGTTAAGCTGGCGGTCGCCGCCGCCTTTACCTTTGTCGTGGCACCAGCGCTGCCGGCGTTTCCTGAACCAGACGGGGTCATGGGGTTCGCCCGGTTTGCCGTAACCGAAGCCATCATCGGCCTGGCAATCGGTATTGGTGTGCGGATCTTTGTGCTGACACTGCAGACGGCCGGCACAATGGCGGCTCAGAGCACGTCGCTGTCGCAGGTGCTTGGCGGGATCGGCGCAGAGCCGATGCCGGCACTGGGAGCGGTCCTGATGATTTCGGGCGTGGCCCTTGCCGCCATGATGGGATTGCACGTGCGGGTGGCGGAACTGCTGATTCGGTCATACCAGATGTTTCCG
>JBFOLS010000516.1:0-3902 GCA_040830225.1 Leisingera sp. | reverse complement strand
CGGCTTTGAGGCAACTGACGACCAGGACAGCTCCTGGGGCGCAGGCGAGATCACCTTTCCCCGCATCCAGGGCGCCGATGTGGCGGGCACCGTCGTTTCCGTGGGCGAGGACATCGACCCGGCGCGGATCGGCGAGAGGGTGCTCATCGACCCTTGGCTGCTGGGCCATGGCGATTGGTTGAACCCGCAGAACTCCGCCTATTTCGGGTCTGAGTGCGATGGCGGCTTTGCCGAATACACCAAGGTCCGCAGCGCCAATGCCATCCGTATCACCTCTGACTTGAGCGACGCGGAGCTGGCCACCTTCCCCTGTGCCTATACCACTGCCGAAAACCTGGTACAGCGCACCGCGCCGCGGCCGGGCGAGACGGTGGTGATCACCGGTGCCTCCGGCGGCGTCGGCTCAGCAGCGATCCAGCTATGCCGCCTGCGCGGCTGCCGGGTGATTGCTGTGGCCTCATTCAGCAAGGCGGATCTGCTCTACGAACTGGGTGCCGCTGCTGTTATAGACCGCAACTCGCCTAATCTGGAAACCGCAATCCGCGAGGCGGCCGGCGGTCCGGTAGACATCGCACTGGACGTGGTCGGCGCCACCACCTTCATGCCGCTGATCAACGCCCTGCGCCAGGGCGGGCGTTACTCCACCTCGGGCTGCATTGCAGGCCAGTTTGCCGAATTCGATCTGCGCCAGCTGGTCTACAAGGACCTGCAGCTCACCGGCGCCACCATCTGCCCGCCAGGCACCATGCACCGGGTCGTGGGCATGATCGAAAGCGGTGCGCTGAAACCGCTGCTGGCTGCCGCTTTTCCGCTAGAACAGCTGGCGCAGGCACAGGAAGCTTTCATTTCCAAAAAGCACACCGGAAACATTGTGGTGACCCCATGAGCAAAGACCTTTTCGATCAGGCGCTGGACGCCGCCAAGGCCTATCACGCCGCCCTGCCCGCCGTGGCAGAGTTCCAGCCCTGGCCCGATGACATCACCTGGGCGGCCCGCGAAGGCAACCAGATCCCTGGCGCTGTGCTGGTGCAATCCGACCCGGGCTTTGCCGCCGAAGGTATTCCCGCAGAGGAAGAGGTCCGCGCCCTTCAGCAGGCGATCATGGCGCTGGCGCCGCATGCGCAATGGCGCCTCACCTATACCGAGGAGGAAGTCGGCCGCGACTTCCTGCAACGCTTCGGCTGGTTCGAACTGGTCGGCCCCACCGGCCATTTCCATTCTCTTCAGACCCGGATGACCATCGGCTACTGGGGGCCGGACCTGGACTATCCCTGGCACCAGCACGGGCCAGAGGAGCTCTACACCATCCTCTCCGGCAGTGCCGATTTCATGGCCAAGGGCGAGGAGGTCCGCCGCCTGGTGCCGGGCGACACCAAGATGCACGGGGCAAACCAGCCCCATGCGATGATCACCAACGAGCATCCGATCCTCTGCTTCGTCTTCTGGCGCGGCGAAGGCCTGGCGGATGATCCGGCCATGTCCCCGGGCTGAGAGCAGGAGTGCCGCCATGAAAATCACCCGTATCCGCGTCTTTCAAACCAGCCTGCCTTACGTGGGCGGAGCCTATGTCTGGGGCGCGGGCAACGCAATCGAGACCGCCACGGCTTCGGTCGTGGTGATCGATACTGACGCTGGCTTGCAGGGCTGCGGCGAGTTCACCCCTTGCGGCGAAAACTACATGGTCGCCCATTCCGAGGGCGTGCCCGCGCTGGCCCGCCTCGTGGCGCCCGCCCTCATTGGCGAGGACCCGCGCGACGTTGCGCGGATCGAACGGATCATGGACCATCTGGTGCAGGGGCATGGCTATGCCAAGGGCCCGTTTGACGCCGCCTGCTGGGACATTCTGGGGCAGTCGCTGGACGCGCCGCTGTGGCGGCTGTGGGGCGGCAAGCTGACCGATGGCGCGCCAATGTACCGGGTGGCACCGCAGAAGGGCACCGAGGAAACCATTGCGGAGATGGACCGCTACCGCGCTCAGGGCTATCGCCAGTTCCAGGTCAAGGTCGGCGGCGACTGGGCGGCGGATATCGACCGCATCCGCTCCACAGTGCCGCTCTTGAAACCGGGTGAAAAGGCAATGGCCGATGCCAATCAGGGCTGGCGGGTCGACAATGCCCTGCGGGTGGCGCGGGCGACCAAGGATTTGGACTATATCCTGGAGCAGCCCTGCCGCACTTACGAGGAATGCCAGCAGGTGCGGATGCGCACCGACCTGCCGATGAAACTGGATGAATGCGTGACCGGCATGCAGGCCGCCCAGCGCATCGTAGCCGATCACGGCGCCGATCTGGTCTGCCTCAAGATCTCCAACCTCGGCGGCATCTCCAAGGCGCGCCGGGTGCGGGATTACCTGGTCGAGAACCGCCTGCCAGTGGTGGCGGAGGACACCTGGGGCGGCGAGATTGCCAGCGCGACGCTCGCGCATTTTGCCGCTACCACGCCGGAGGAATACCTGCACAACACCACCGACCTGATGAACTACAACACCCGCTCCACCGGCATCGGCGGCCCGCGCGCGGAAAACGGCAAGCTCTACGCTCCGGACGCGCCGGGGCTGGGGGTAACACCTGACTTCGAAAGCCTCGGCGCACCGGTGGCAGAGTTTGGAGATTCGAGGTGACTGGCCTGATCCCCCTGCCCTGTCTGGCTCGCGGCCAGCGCCGCTGGCCGGCCTAGGCTGGGCAGGTATTCAACCAGGAGAATGGCCATGACCATCGCAGCCCAAGCCACCCAGATGATCGACGACAACCGCGTCCGTGTGACCCGTTTCGACTTTGCCCCCGGCGCCGAAACCGGCTGGCACCGGCATGCGATGGACTACGTGATCACCGCCGTCACCGACTGCCGCATGCGGCTGGAGATGCCTGGCGGCGAAGTAAAAGAAATCACTGTCCCCGCGGGAACAGCCTATCGCCGCGACGAGGGCGTCGAGCACAATGTCATCAACGCCGGAGATGCGCGCATGAGTTTTGTGGAAGTGGAACTGAAATGAAGATCACCCGGATCACCGTCTACCAGCTCGATATGCCGCTGACCGAGCCCTATTACCTGTCGGGCGGGCGGCTGAAGTTCGAAAAGCTCGACAGCACTTTCGTGCGCATCGACACCGATGAGGGCGTCACCGGCTGGGGTGAGGGCTGCCCCTGGGGGCATACTTACTTGCCTGCGCATGGGCCGGGGATCCGGGCCGGGATCGAGACGCTGGCACCTGCCCTCATTGGCCTCGACCCGCGCAGCCTGGACCATGTGAACCGGGTGATGGATGTGCAACTGCCAGGCCATCCATATGTGAAATCGCCAATCGACATGGCCTGCTGGGATATTCTCGGCAAAGCATCAGGCCTGCCTCTGTGGCAGCTGCTGGGCGGGGCCGAGGCCGCACCGGTGCTGGTCAACTCTTCCATTTCCACCGGCACCCCGGAAGAAATGCTGGCACTGATCGGACGGGCCGCGCAGAAAGGCTACACCGTGCATTCGGCCAAGGTGGGCGGCACCGACATCGGCCTCGACATTGACCGGATCGAGGCAATCTCAGAAGGGCTGCCAAAGGGCCACAAGGTGACCTTTGATGTGAACCGCGCCTGGCAGCCTGCAGTGGCTGTAGAGGTGCTGAACTCGGTCAAAGCGCGCGACTGGGTGGAGCAGCCCTGCGAAACGCTGGACCAATGCGCCCATGTGGCCTCGCGGGTCTCCAACCCGATCATGCTGGATGAATGCATGCATACATTCGGCGACCACCTGGAGGCCTGGAAACGCCGCGCCTGCGAGGGCGTGAAGGTGAAACCCAACCGCGTCGGCGGGCTGACACGCGCCCGGCAGATCCGCGACTTTGGCGTCTCGGTCGGCTGGCAGATGCATATTGAGGACCTGGGCGGCTCGGCCCTGGCCGATACCGCTGCGAT
>JBFOLS010000515.1:0-6409 GCA_040830225.1 Leisingera sp. | reverse complement strand
CAGTCCGGCGCGGCGCAGGCAGTCCCGCAGAACATCCTCATCGGAAATATCTGCGCCGTTCCCGAACTGAGCCGTGTAAACGGCTTTTGCAAATGCCTCGGTTCCACCGGCCTCAGCCGCGGCCAGCGCCAGGCGCGCGGCTGCCAGCCCGTTTTGCGGAAAGGCGGCGGGGCGGCGGAACGGCAGGCCGCGGGCGGCGCAGATCCGCTCCAAGTCCCGCCACATGTAGCGCCCCTTGGCGGGGTAGAGGTTGAACGGCGAAGTACTCCAGCCCTGAGCGGCAAAGATCGGGCCCAGAAGAAAGGGGCGCCACTCGACTTCCACGCCCCGTTGTGCAGCCAAGCCGCTGATCCGCATGGCACTGAGGTAGGAATAGGTGGAGGCGAACTCGAACCAGAAGGTGATCCTGCGGCTCATGAGTTTCGCCTTTCTGCCGGTCAGGTAATCGCTTCCAGCTTTTCTTTCGACAGGTCGCCCGGCACGATGGTGATCGGCACAGGCAGAGCGCCGGAATTCTTGGTCAGTTGGGTGACCAGCGGGCCCGGGCCCTTGCGGCCGGTGCCTGCGCCCAGAACCAGCACGCCGATTTCCGGGTCGTTTTCGATGAACTGCAGGATTTCCGGCACAGCTTCGCCTTCCCGGATCTCCAGCTCGGGGTCGACGCCCTGGCGGTCGCGCATCCACTTGGCGAAGACCTCGAAATGGGCATGTATCCGCTCGCGGGCCTCTTCGCGCATCACCTCGCCGACACCGATCCAGTGGTTGAACTCATCCGGCGGGATCACTGACAGGATGGTCACCCCTGCACCGGTGTGCGCCGCACGCATCGCGGCAAAGCGCATCGCGTTCAGGCATTCGCGGCTATCGTCCAGTACCACAAGGAATTTGCGCATCTTCGCTCTCTCGTTGTTCCACCGCGGATCATGACCTAAGCGGGCGCATCAGGCAATAGAGCCAAAGCAACAGAAGGCTACCGCGAAACTGGCCATAGGCAGGTTGCATAGGCGAAAGCCCGGGTCTTTGCCCGTGCAAGAAAACCGGCCGGCGTTCCGCCGCGTCAGGCGCCGCTGGCCGCCCAGTCCCAGTACATTTCCCGCACCCTTTTGGCTACGGGGCCGGCCTGGTAGCGGCAGTCATCAAAAGCTGTGACAGGGGTCACTTTGCTCATGTTGCCGGACAGGAAAATCTCGTCGGCCTCTTCGAAATCAGCATAGCCTAGCACGCTTTCATGCACCTTGATGCCATCCTGCCGCATGTTGCTGATGTGCCTTGCCCGGGTGATCCCGGCCAGGAAGGTGCCGTTGGGGATAGGAGTGAACACTTCGCCATCGCGCACCATGAAAACATTGGTGGTGGCGGTTTCCGCCACGTTGCCCATCGCATCCAGAACCAGCGCATTGGTAAAGCCTTTGCTGCGCGCTTCCCGCAGCATACGGGCGTTGTTCGGGTACAGGCAGCCTGCTTTGGCATTCACCACTGCGTTCTCCAGCACCGGTCGGCGGAAACGAGTCCGCGTCAGAGTTGCAGCGGCAGAGGCGGGAGCCATCGGAATTTCCTCGAGGCTGACGGCAAAACGGGTGCTTTCCGCCTTCGGGGCAATCAGCGTTTCATCGCCATCAGCCGCCCAGTACATGGGACGGATGTAGACCGCGGAGCCGGGCGCGAAGCCTTCCAGCCCCTCCCGGATGATATCCATCATCTGAGAAACCGATTGCGTCGGTGACATCATTAGCGCCTCTGCTGAGGCATTGGTGCGGGCACAGTGCAGATCCAGGTCTGGCGTCTTGCTGTCAAAAAAACGGGCGCCATCAAAGACTGAGGAGCCCAGCCACATCGCGTGGTCTGCCGCCCGCATCACGGCCATGTCGCCGTTGTGCCAGCTGCCATTGAAATAGGTCCGGATCGATGTGCCTGCCGCCATAGGATTGCCCTCGCCTTGCGCAGTTTGAGGGTAGGCAGGGAAAGGTCAGACGTCCAGACCTAATTCCCGCTGAAACTACGCCTTCTCTGGAACCCAATTTGTCAGGTGCCTTGTTTCATTGCTTTGGTTGCGAGACGTTCAGGCAATCGCAAAGACCTACTCAGTCTCTGCGAGAAGGGCCCTCAGGTCCAAAGCGCCTGTGCCCATCACAAGGCTGCCATCGGGGGTGCGCGGCCATTCTGCTTCAGGCCGGTCGCGGTAGAGTTCTACTCCATTGCCATCCGGGTCCTGAAGGTAAACCGCTTCTGAGACCCCATGGTCCGCAGCGCCTTCCAGCTCGATGCCCGCTTCCAATACCCGGTGCAATACTGCTGCCAGGCTCTTGCGGTCTGGGAGCAGAATTGCCGTGTGGTAGAGGCCGGTCATGTTGGGCGCCGGGGCAGGGCCACCCTTTGATTGCCAGGTGTTGAGGCCGATGTGGTGATGGTAGCCGCCTGCCGACAGGAAGGCCGCTGAATTGCCCAGCCGCTGGGTGACTTCGAACCCGAGGACGCCGCTGTAAAAGGCGATCGACTGATCCAAGTCCGAAACCTTCAGATGCACATGGCCGATACTGGCGGTTGCGGGAAGTTGTGCTGTGCTGTGGGTCATTGCGGTCTCCAGATGCCTGTTTTCCAGAAAATGGAGGCCGCAGTACGCAAATGCTATTCCACAGCTCCGCACCATTTCCCTGTGCCGCTGCACAGGCAGGATGCAGGTGGTGCGGACCCGTGCGCCTTCAGGCGCACCATGCCCAGCCGGGCCAGTGTGTCTTTGGTGCAGGCTGGTCCGGGCGGGAGCGTCTTACTGGTGAAGTTATCCTGCCGGCTTCAGTCCAGCCTTAGCCAGTACCGCGGCTGCATCCCGCTGCCATTTGGACTTCAGCTCTGCATTCGGGGTGCGGCGCAGGCCCATTGCCTTCAGCCCTTCGAATTTTTCCGAGGCCTCCTGGCCGAAGCTTGCCGCCACCCGCGGCCACCAGTAATCCGCCAGCTCCTGCAGGGCGCTGGCCCCTTGAGCTTCCACCAGAACCATCAAGCCTTCTTCGGCCAGTTCGGCGTGGTGCGCTTCAACTGGCAGGATCGCGCGGAAGGCTTCGGCCAGCGGCTGGTAAGAGACATGGGACAACTCTTCGAGCTGCACGGTGACAGCGCAGCCCATCAGCAGGTTCATAACCACGGCATCGGCCCAGCCTTCCAGCGGGTAATTGAAGACTGCCAGCCGCATGTCGTGTTTGCTGCGGGTCTGGCCAATGTCGGCATCCCGCGCCAACCGGGCAGTCCAGGGGTGGTGGTCGGCATAACGCTCTGTATCGGCGCCGAATTCGCCCATGATGCGCAGCACCTTTCCGGCGCTGTCGGATTTCTCCAGAACGATCTTGGCGGCTGCAATCCGCGACTTGATGCCTGGTCCCCCGTTAATGATATCGGCAAAGCCCGCGGCACCGGCCAGCTCGCTGTCCACAAAGGTCGCCATCATCTTAAGCAGTTCGGCGCGATAGCGCGGCGGCACGTTAGACGGGTTGGTCAGCACCCCGCCCTGAGCCAGATAGCTTTCAATGCTCATCTCTTCGGACATAAGGAGTCCTCCCTGGAATCCATTTGGAAAAAGCTGGTTGAGACGTTCTTATTGATCGTAATCCACCACCACATTGTCGGTGACCGGGTAGGCCTGGCACGAGAGCACATAGCCCTTTTCGACCTCGTAATCCTCCAGCGCATGGTTGGCGACCATCTCGACTTCGCCCTCCAGCACCTTGCAGCGGCAGGTGGAGCAGACCCCGGCCTTGCAGGCGTAGGGCGCGTCCATCGCGTTCTCCAGCGCCGCGTCCAGCAGCGTCATGTCCTTGCCCATTTCGATGGTCTGGGTGGCGCCATCAAGGGTGACCGCCGCCTTGGTCTGGTTGGCGCTGGTGCCTGCATTTTCTGCCTTGGCCTTGCGTTTGGCGCGGCCGGGCTGAGCTGAGGCGAACAGTTCGAACTTGATCTGGCTATCGCTTAGACCGGCGGAGCGCAGGGAGCTGGCAATGCCCAGCATCATCGGCTCGGGGCCGCAGATGAAGGCGGTGTCGACTGATTTGATATCAATCCAGTGCTCGAACAGCTGGGCGCATTTCTCCTCGGTTACCAGGCCGGTGAACAGGTCGATTTCCTGGGCGTCGCTTTCCAGCACATGGATCACGTTGAAGCGTCCCATGTAGAGGTTCTTCAGATCCTCCAGTTCTTCGCGGAACATGATCGTGTTCACGCCCTTGTTGGCGTAGACCAGCGTAAAGGCGGAATTCGGTTCCGCTGCAAGCGTCGTCTTGAGGATCGATAGCACGGGGGTAATGCCTGAGCCGCCTGCAAAGCCCAAATAGTGTTTCTCAGCCGTAGTATCGAGCGGGGTGAAAAAGGTCCCCATGGGCGGCATCGCCTGGATTGTGTCGCCTGTCTTCAGTTCGGTATTTGCCCAAGTCGAAAAGGCGCCGCCGTCGACGCGCTTGATGCCGACCTGCAGGATGCCCTCGCCTTTGCCCGCGCAAATCGAGTAGCTGCGGCGCAGTTCTTCGCCGTCAAAGTCCCTTCGGAAGGTCAGGTACTGGCCTTGGGTGAAATCAAACTCTTCCGCAGCGCCATTCACCGGCTTCAGGGTGACAACCACCGCATCGCGGATGGTCTTGCGGACGTCAGTGACTTCAAGATCGTGAAAGCGCGCCATCAGGGTCTCCTTAGATGCACTTGAAATAATCAAAGGGTTCCAGGCAGTCCTGGCAGCGCCAGTGAGCCTTGCAGGGGGTCGAGCCGAACTGGCTGACCTTGGTGACATGTGTGCTGCCGCAATGCGGGCATTTTTCCGGGCCGCCTGCGGGCTGGGGCGGGGCGATGCCGTAGCCCTCCAGCTTGGCGCGGCCTTTGCTGGACATCCAGTCGGTGGTCCAGGCGGGGGAAATCTGGGTCTTCAGTTTCAGATCTGTGATGCCGCGGTCGCGCAGGGCGGTTTCGATGTCCATGTTGATCACCGACGTGGCCGGACAGCCGGAGTATGTCGGGGTGACGGTGACCACCAGGGTATCGTCCTCCCAGGCCACATCGCGGATGATGCCCAGGTCCACCAGAGAGATCACAGGGATTTCCGGATCCGGCACGGCGTCAAGCCAGTCCCAGATCTGGTCCACACTTGGCTGAGTTGTCACTTGGCTCATGCGGGTTTCCTCATCGGCTGCTCCGCCCGGCGGACGCGCCGGGCGAGGCTGAATCCTCCTCCCCAGGGGAGGGGGTGTCCTCAATTCTTTGGCCGGGGCCTTACCAGTTGGCGCCCGGATAGGCGCGCTGCAGCCATTGCATCTGTGTCAGCAGATGGCCGAGGTGCTCGGTATGCATCGCTCCGGTGCGCCCGCCCTTATGGGCAAAGCGGCTTTCCGGGATGGTCAGTGTTGCGTCGCCAAGGATGCGGGAGACCAGTGCGTCGTACTCTTCGCGCAAGGCTGCCGGATCGGGGGCGATGCCCGCCTTCACCATTTCGGCGTCGACCTCGTCGGACTGGAACATTTCGCCCACGTAGGGCCACAGATAGTCCAGCGCCTCCTGCATCCGGCGGTGGCTTTCTTCGGTGCCGTCGCCCAGGCCCACCACGGTGTCGGCGGAGCGTTCCAGGTGATAAGCCACTTCCTTGGAGGCTTTCTCGGCAACCGCGGCGACCCGCTCGTCCGAGGACTTCATCAGCCGGCCCAGTTGGATCGAATGCCAGGCGTCGAACAGGAACTGGCGCATCAGGGTGCGGCCGAAGTCGCCGTTCGGCACTTCCATCAGCAGCACATTGCGAAAATCCCAGGCGTCGCGCAGGAAGGCGAGATCGTCGGCGGATTTGCCTTCACCCTGCACCTCGGCAGCAAGGCCGAGCCACATCTGGGTCTGGCCGATCAGGTCCAGAGCGGTGTTTGCGAGCGCAATGTCCTCTTCCAGCACCGGTGCATGGCCGCACCATTCGCTGACCCGGTGGCCCAGGATCAGGGTGTTATCGCCCATCCGCAGCAGGAACTGGGCAAAAGCCTCATCACGGGTCATTACATCGCTCCCACTTCTTCGGGGATGTCGAAGAAGGTCGGATGGCGGTAGACCTTGGATTCAGACGGTTCGTACAACGGGCCCTTATCGCTGGGCGAGGAAGCGCTGATGTGGTTGGCCTCGACCACCCAAATCGACACGCCTTCGTTGCGGCGGGGGTAGACATCCCGCGCGGTCTTTATCCCCCCTTCGGCGCGGGGGGGGTGTCGCCCGCCCCCCTGGCGGTGGGGCCCCCCCTGCCGGCCGCGGGGGCAAAATTCCCCTCGGGGGCCCTTTCGTCTTCTGTCTCCCATCCTCTCCGGTGTGGGGGGGGCTCGGTGGGGGGCGGAATGTACGGAGCGGATCAAATGGCCGGTATTGCCGTCCCCGCCAGCAGTGCCGCACCCGCGAGTAATGGCCGGAT
>JBFOLS010000514.1:0-2047 GCA_040830225.1 Leisingera sp. | reverse complement strand
GAGTGGGGGGGCCGGGTGGGCGGCCAACCCCGCCCAGACCCACGGGGGAGAAGCCTATTGTTGCGGCCCGGACTGTTGCAGCCCCGCCGAAAAGTTCGTGGATCACCGCCGGGCGGACGAAAATGGGGCGCCTGCAAAACGAGCTGGAGAAACAGCGCAAGCTGGTTGAAAAGTCCCGCCGAGAGGCAGAGCAGCGGGCAGAGGCAATCCGCCAGGAATATGATGAGCCTATCCTTCAGCTGATCGAGAAAATCTCGGAACTGGAAAATCAGCTGGCAGAAGCCAAAAGCAGCCCGGCCGCAAATGGTCCGGAGCAAACTTTCAACGCTGCAGCCCAATTGCCCGGCAAGGATTTTCTGACGCAGGGGCCTGCGGAAATCGGGCCGGGGAATGATTTTATCGAGCGCCGGACACCTTCGCGCACGGCAACGCGCCGACCGGGGCAAACTGCGGGTGACGGCGAAAATGCTGTGGCGCGCAGCAATTTCGGGCAGAGTTTCACCCTCGCAACTATTGAGCAGCCGGAGACAGATGAACGCGAAATCCGCCGGTTGGGGAGTTATCTCCCGGCGGGCAGCTATGCTCCAGCGGTGGTGCTTTCTGGCGCTGATGCGGCGACAAATGTTTCCAACCGGGACAATCCGATCCCGGTTCTGTTCCGGATTACCGGCTCGGCGGTGGCCGCGGCGCTTGGAAACAGCCAGCCTGCGCGAGTGAATCTGAAGGGCTGCACCGTGCAGGGGTCGGCCACCGGCGATCTGTCGTCGGAACGGGTCAAGGTGCGCCTGATCTCCATGACCTGCGTTAACCGGCAAGGGGAAGTCCTGGAAACCAAGGTTGCGGGCTATATGGCCGGATCCGGCAAGGAAGGTGTGCGCGGACACGTTGTGAGCCGTGAAGGGGCCAACGTCCGGAATGCTGCCATCGCCGGCGCATTGGGCGGTCTGGGCAAAGGTCTGAGTGCCGGAGCGACTGCCTCTCTCAGCCAGGAAAACGCCTCTGTCAGCCAGCTCCTACAGAGTGCGGGCGCAGGCACGCTGGCTGGCGGCGCGGAAGAAGCCGCCAGCACGCTGGCCGATTACTACATCAAACGGGCCGAACAGTATCAGCCGGTGGTCTCGCTCTATGGCGGAACCAAGGTCGAGCTCGTGTTTCTCGAAGGGGTGGAGCTGGGCCAATGAAGAAAATCACAAGTTTTATGCTGATCGCGCTGACCGCAGGCTGCGCAAATCCAAACACGGAAAAAGACTTTCTGTGTGAAGCGCAGCAAGGGTCTCCCTGTACCACCATCGGCGCCGTGGATGGCACTGGCGCGGCAGCGGTTACGTCAGTCCAGGAGCGTCCCGAAGACACTGCTGTGAAAAGCCTGGCACAGAACCCGCTGTTCTCTGGAAAAGGTTCTGTCACTGGCCTGCCGGACGGCGGTTTTCCCTATAACGCTGCAGCCTACCGTTCCCCGGAAGTCGTCGGAACGCTTTGGATTGCGCCGATCCTCGATGAGGGCGGGATCATGCATGAGGCACGCTTTGTGCATTTCGTGATCCAGGAAGGGCAGTGGCGCATGTGATGAGCGAAACCAACGCACCAGAGCTGAGCGTCAAAGCGGCCCGCATGGCCACCATCAGGCTGGAGCGCCGCCAAGCTGGGTTTGTCGAAGTGACGGTGTGGCTCCCTGTGGAGAACGTTCGCAGCTTCCGCAACCTGGCCTGGAAAGCCGTTGAAGCCGTAACCCGGTCTTTCCCACGCAATACAGAAATCGGCAAGCAACGCCGTCAGAGAGGCAGGAAATGACATTCATTCGTGACATGATGGCCGGTTTGTTCGGGGATGTTCCATGGACCGATGATGAACCGGATCTGATGGAAGGCGATGTGCTCTCCGACATTCTGCCGTGGCGGGCTTATGACCCGGAACACAACCTCTACCACTTTGCCCACGGCAGCGGCTTTCTGATGGAAGTGGGGGCGTCGATCGGGCAGAACGAGCTGGCGGAAAACATCGGCGGCGTCATTGCCTCCAATCTGCCATCCTCTGCCACTTTTCAGGT
>JBFOLS010000513.1:0-4518 GCA_040830225.1 Leisingera sp. | reverse complement strand
CGATGAAATACTCGGACAAGACGTTCATGGGCATGACCACCAGCCCAAAGAACGCCGAGGACGTGATGGACATGTGCGCCATCCTGTTCGGGGAAGAGTTCATCATGAATAACCCGGTGACTACCGGCAACTGCAACGGCAACTCGCCGCTGGTCTGGGATGAGACCATGCTGGGCGCCATGCGCGCGTTCGGCAAGCGCCGTCAGCCGGTGCTGTGCTCGCCCTTCGTTCTGGGCGGCGCCAATACCCCGGCATCTGTTGCGGCGTCCGTTGCACAGCTGAATGCCGAGGCGTTGTCGGCTCTGGCCTATACCCAGGTCTGCAACCCGGGCACCCCGGCGATCTACGGCCATTATCTGTCGACCGTCAGCATGAAATCCGGCGCGCCGATGGCGGGCACCCCGGAAATCAGCCTGATGAACTTCATGATCGGCCAGATGGCGCGCTATTACGATGTGCCATGGCGGACCTCCAACACCTTGGGCGGCGCCAAGACTTTTGATGCGCAGGCAGGCTATGAATCCGCAACGACTCTCTCCGCCGTCATGCACGCCGGCGCCAACTACATTTGGCACTCGGCAGGCTGGAACGAAGCCGGCATGCACTGCTCGGTTGCCAAGTTCATCGTTGATGCCGAGCAATGCGCCATGGCCTACCGGATGGCGGAAGGCCCGAAATGGGACGACTTCGACCAGGCGGTTGCCGCGGTGCCGGACGTTGGCCCCGGCGGCCACTACCTGGGCCATCCGCACACCCAGGAGAACTTCCAGCAGGCGTTCTTCATGCCTGAGATGTTCGACAACAATTCGATTGAGCAGTGGCAGGCAGAGGGCAGCGTCGAAATCACCGAACGTGCGCTGAACCACGCCAAGAAACTGCTGGCGGAATACCAGGAGCCGAAGCTGGACGAGGCCAAGAACGAAGAGCTGCTGGATTACATCGCCCGCCGCGAACGCGAGATCCCCGCGGCAGACGAGCTGAACCAGGATTACTGATCCAACTTCTCCTCCCCCGACTGACCCGCCCTGCAAAGGGCGGGTTTTTTCATGTCGGTTGGTGCCGGGGCAGAAGTCGGATTTCTGCAAGTCTGGTGTAGAGCGATCGCTCTACCGTGTGTTTATGACTGAGACACAGCACCGAATTGCCGAGAGCCTGGACCGCCAGTTTGCCGAGATGGGATTTGCCACCCAGGGTGTCGAAGCCCTGCGCGCAGGCGCTGATGTGTCGCTCAGGACGCTCTACAAATACTTCCCCAGCCGCGAGGCGATGGTGGTCGGCGCGCTGGACTACCGCGATCAGGCCTACAGCGATTGGATCGCCGGAGGACCGGGGCAGGGGGCCGATCATGTGCTCTACCCGCTCAAGCGCCTGGGCGACTGGCTCGGGCAGGTGGCCAACACCGGCTGCCTGTTTATGAACGCGCTTTCGGCCTACCCGGACAGCGAAGCGATCCGGCAGGCCGTCGAGGCCCACAAATCCCGCCTGCGGGAAGAGTTCCGCACCCGGCTGCTGCATGTTGCCCCCGGTTGCGAGGCTGATGCTCTCGCCGGCGCGTTGCTCCTGCTGCACGAAGGCCTGACCGATACAGCCCGGCTTAGCGGACCCGAAGCCGCCACCGAAACCGCCCTGAACAGCGGCTGCACCCTTCTTTTGGCCGCCGGTATCACCTGACCCAGCCAGCCCCACTTCCAACTCGGGAAACAACCATGAAAATCGCAGAAATCCACATTTATCAGCATGATCTGCCGGTCAAGAACGGCCCTTACACCATGGCCAACGCCGAGGTCTGGGCGCTCGACACCACGCTGGTGAAACTGGTGGCGGATAATGGCCAAGTCGGCTGGGGTGAAACCTGCCCTGTCGGCCCGACCTACGCCGAATCCCACGCCGGAGGCGCCCGTGCCGCATTGATCGCAATGGCCGCGGGTTTGATTGGCGCCGATGTGGCCCCTCTGGCCCTGCACCGCCGTATGGACGGGCTGCTGACGGGCCACAACTACGCCAAGGCCGCCATCGACATCGCCGCACATGACCTCTTGGGCAAGCATCTGGGTGTCAGCGTCTCAACCCTGCTGGGCGGCGCGGCCACCGACCGGGTGCCTTCCTACTACGCCACAGGCGTCGGCGCGCCCGATGACATTGCGCGCCTCGCGGCAGAGAAACTGGCCGAAGGCTACCCTCGCCTGCAAGTGAAGGTCGGAGGCCGCCCGGTGGAACTGGACATCGAGACCATCCGCAAAGTCTGGGAGAAAATCGGCGGCTCCGGCATGCGGCTGGCAGTGGACGGCAACCGCGGCTGGACCACCCGCGACGCCCTGCGCGTCAGCCGCGAATGCCCGGACATCCCCTTCATCATGGAGCAGCCCTGCAACACCCTGGAAGATCTGCAGAAAATCCGCCCTCAGATCACCCACGGCCTCTACATGGATGAAAACAGCACCAGCCTGAACACGGTGATCACCGCGGCGGGCACTGGCCTGGTCGACGGTTTCGGCATGAAGGTCACCCGTATCGGCGGGCTGCAGCCCATGCGCGCCTTCCGCGACATCTGCGAGGCCCGCAACCTTCCGCACACCTGCGACGACAGCTGGGGCGGCGACATCATCGCCGCCGCCTGCACCCACATCGGCGCCACCGTTAAGCCCGGCAACCTGGAGGGCGTCTGGCTGGCCGCCCCCTATATCGAGGGCAATTACGACGCGGAAAACGGTATCCGCATCGAGGATGGCCACATCAATGTGCCGCAAGGCCCCGGCCTCGGCATCACCCCGGACGAAAGCCTGTTCGGCGCGCCGGTTGCATCCTTCTAAGCAAGAGAGAAGCACATGGAATTTCAAGGAAAACGTGCGCTGGTCACCGGTGCAGCCGGCGGCATCGGCGCCTCAATCGTTGAGCGTCTGCGGGCTGCGGGCGCCAAGGTGGCCGCCGCCGACCGCGACACCAGCGGAATCGAGGCCGAGGTGCATCTGCCCGGCGACCTGCTCGACGCAGACTATTCCAACGCCCTGCCGCAGGCAGCTGCAGAAGCCCTTGGCGGCCTCGACATCGTCATCAACAACGCCGGCGTCATCACCCGCGGCCCGGTGACCGAAACCACGGACGCCGACTGGGATCTGTCGATGGGCGTGAACGTCGAGGCGCCTTTCCGCATCTGCCGTGCCGCCATTCCGCTGATGGCCGAAACCGGCGGCGGCGCCATCGTCAACACTTCCTCCTGCTGGGGCGGCAAAAACCCGGGGCCGAACCACGCGCTTTACTGCATGACCAAGGCGGCGATTGCCTCGCTGACCCAATGCATGGGGATGGACCACGCCCATCAGGGCATCCGCATCAACGCGGTCTGCCCCAACGAGGTGAACACCCCGATGCTGCGCACCGGCTTTGCCAAACGCGGCTTTGATCCGGACAGCGCGGTGGCGGAACTCGGCAAAACCGTACCTCTGGGCCGCATTGCCGAGCCGGAAGACATCTCGGATGTGGTTCTGTTCCTGGCCTCCGATGCCGCCCGCTACATGTGCGGCGCGCTGGTTGAGGTGAACGGCGGGAAACCGGTGTCATGAACCGGTTCGAAGGCAAGGTAGCACTGGTCACCGGTGGCCGCAGCGGCATCGGCCAGGCCATCGCCCGCCGTCTGCGCGAAGAAGGCGCACGGGTTTTCACCGCACAGCGCGGAACGGATGATGAGTTCGAGGCGATTGCCGCCGATTTTTTCAATCCGGACAGCCCGGCGCAGGTCATAGCTGAGGCCGTCAGCCGGGCAGGGCGCCTCGACGTGCTGGTCAACAACGCCGGCATGATGCAGGAGGCGGGCGTCGAGGAGATGTCCCTTGCCGACTGGCAGCGCAACCTGACCGTCAACCTGACGGCGCCCTTCCTGATGATCCAGGCGGCGCTGCCGCACCTCCGCAAGTCCAAGGGCAGCATCGTCAACACCGGTTCCATCGAAGGGATCGGCAGCAATCCGGGCCACGCCGCCTATTGCGCCTCCAAGGCAGGCCTGCACGGTCTTACCCGGGCGGTGGCGGTGGACCACGGGCACGAGGGCATCCGCTGCAATGCGGTGGCGCCGGGCTGGATCGACACCGAGCTGAACCTGGACTTTATCGACTTGATGCCCGACCCCGACGCCTTCCGCCGCGATATCGCCGGCATCCACCCGGTTGCCCGCACCGGCAAGCCGGAGGAAGTGGCGGCACTGGCGGCCTTCCTGGCGTCCGAGGAGGCCGGTTTCATCACCGGCCAGGTCTACACGGTTGACGGCGGCCGCATGGCCAAGCTGAGCCTGCCTTAGAGACGTGCCAAGGGTTCGAGCCGCCTAGTCTTTCAAAGGCGGTTCGACCAATTCACAGGTGGGGCAGAGAGTAGAAAACCATCCCTCGGTTCTCCTAAAGTGTATGCCGAAGGCAAAAGGCCCCTCGCCGATGGTGAATTCACCATACTCACTCTCTTCACGGAAACTCCATTCGCGGTCTGAATAGGAGATTTTCAAACTTTCCTGAACATTAGCCTTGAACAGTG
>JBFOLS010000512.1:0-3178 GCA_040830225.1 Leisingera sp. | reverse complement strand
GACCCGCCGCTGTTCAACTGGCCGCAGCTCGGCAACCTTGTGCGCGGCTACCTGGAATACCTGGTGCAGTACAACGCCGACGGCACCTTTGAACCGCGCCTGCTGGAAAGCTGGGAGGTCAACGAGGACGCCACCGAATACCTGCTGCACATCCGCGCCGGCGTGAACTGGAACGACGGCCGCGGCACCCTGACCGCCAAGGATGTGGCTTATAATTTTGCCCGCTGGTGCGACGGCAAATGGGAAGGCAATTCGATGGCCGCCCGTATGGGCTCGCTGCAGAACGAAGCCGGCGACGGCCCTGCTGAGGGCGCGCTGGAGATCGTTGACGATCTGACGCTCAAGCTGAAACTCACCCGCCCGGACATCACCATCATCCCGGCCGTGACCGAATACCCTGCCGCCATCGTGCCGGACGGCTGGTCGGGTGATCCCGGCGCCGATCCGGTGGGTACAGGGCCTTACAAGCTGGTCGAATACGAGGTCGGCGTGAAGGTGGCGCTGGAAAAGAACACCGATCACGAATGGTGGGGCGAAGGCGCCTATCTCGACCGGATCGAGTTCATCGACTTCGGCACCGATGCCTCGACCCATCTGTCGGCTGCCGAGGCCGAGGAAATCGACATGACCTACGAAACCGTGGGGGAATATGTCGACATCTTCACCTCTATCGGCTGGAACGTCAGCGAATCCGTCTCCGCCAATACCTTGGTGCTGCGCACCAACCGCGACTCCCTGGTGGACGGCGCCGCACCCTATGCCGACGCCCGCGTGCGCCGCGCCCTGGCGCTGGCCTGCGACAACGCGGTGCTGCTGGAGCTGGGCTATGACGGCCGCGGCACCCTGGCAGAGAACCACCACGTCTGCCCGATCCACCCGGAATACGCCGACATCGGCGCCCCGGTGCGCAACCCCGAAGCAGCGCGTAAACTGATGGAAGAGGCCGGCATGCTCGACTACGAGCATGAGCTGGTCTCGATCGACGATGACTGGCGCCGCAACACGACTGACGCTTTGGCTGCTCAGATGCGCGATGCCGGCCTCAAGGTGAAACGCACGGTGCTGCCCGGCAACACCTTCTGGAACGACTGGGACAAATACCCGTTCAGCTCCACAGACTGGGGCCACCGCCCGCTGGGGGTGCAGGTGCTGACACTGGCCTACAAGACCGGGGTCGCCTGGAACGAAACCGGCCTCGCCAGCGCCGAGTTCGACAGCATGCTCGAGGCTGCCTCGGCCATTGCTGACGCAGATACACGGCGCACCCATATGGAGAAAATCGAGCAGTTCATGCGCGACGACGGCACCGTGATCCAGCCCTACTGGCGCTCGCTCTACCGTCACGCCCGCCCCGGCGTCATCGGCGCCGAAAGCCACCCGATCAACGAAATCCACGTGCACAAGCTGGCACTGGAAGCCTGATCGGGGTCGAAAACGAATGGGCGCGCGCCAGACCCGGCGCGCGCCCTTTCTCACTCAGATATCGACCTCAACCCGGCCAATCGGGTTGGAGCAGCAGGCCAGGATGTATCCTGCCTCCACGTCCTCTTCCGAGATGCCGCCGTTGTGGACCATATGCACCTCGCCCGCGGTTTTCTTGACCTTGCAGGTGCCGCAGATGCCGAAGGTACAGCCCGACGGGATGTTGAGGCCCGACGCCTTGGCTACCGCCAGCACCGTATCGGTCTCGGTACAGGTCGCCATGACGCCCGATGCCGCAAAGCTGATCTCGGCGGTGGCGCTTTCCTCCGGAACCACATCGTCCAGCTCCGGCGCGTCTGCCTCAGTCTCAACCGGAGCGCCAAAGCTCTCCTGATTGTAGTTCTCCATGTCAAAGCCAAGGCCGATCAGCATGTCGCGCACCGCCTGCATGAACGGCTCAGGGCCGCAGCAGTAGACCTCGCGTTCCAGATAATCCTGGGCGATGATCCCCAGCATGATCTGGCTCAGCTGCCCGCGGTAGCCGGTCCAGACCCGATAGGGATCATCTTCCTCAACCACGAAGTTCAGCTTCAGCCCCGGCACCCGCGACGCCATGCTTTCCAGCTGCTGGCGCGCGATGATCTCGCTGGGACGCTTGGCGCAGTTGATGAAGCAAATTTCGGGCGACTGACCGCGGTCGAACAGATACTGGGTCATCGACAGGCTGGGCGTGATGCCGGAGCCAGCCGAGATGAACAGGAACTTACCGTTCGGGCGCTTGGGCAGGGTGAACACGCCTGCCGGGCCAGAGGCCTTCAGGAACATGCCCGGACGCAGGTGGTCCAGCATCCAGCGGGTGCCGATGCTGTCAGCCTGCGCCTTGACCGTCACCGAGATCGACAAAGGCCGCGACGGTGATGAGCTGATCGTGTAGGTGCGCCAGACGGTCTCCCCCGGCACCGGCAGCTCCAGCGTCAGGAATTGGCCCGGCTGGTACTTGAACCACGCGCCGGACGGCGCGCGGAAGCTGAAGGTGGCGGTGTTCGGCGCTTCCGGCACCACCGAGACGCATTCCAGCATCTCGTCGTCCTTCCACGCCAGGGTTTCGTCCAGCGTCTCGAAATTGGCCTGCAGTCCCATGTGCTTACTCCGCCGCGATCAGGTGGCGGCCGGTCAGCGCGCGGGTCAGGTGGTCGGCATACCAGTTGGAGAACTGGATGACGCCGCTTTCCTGCACTTCCGAGTAGGGACCGGGCTCATAAGCGGGCGAGTTGATGCCGCGCTGATTGTCCTCGACCACGATGCGGTCCTCGTCGTTGGTGGCGATCCAGACCTCGGTGAGGCGCTTCAGGTCGTAATCCTGGCCTTCAACCGCATCCTTGTGCACCAGCCATTTGGTGGTGACCTCGGTCTCGGTCGGGCTGATCGGGGTTACGCGGAACACGATGGAATGATCCGGCAGGAAGTGGTTCCAGGTGGTCGGGTAGTGGAACTTCAGCAAGGTGCCCGCATCGGCAAAGGGCACCCGGCCCAGCTTCTTGGCCACAGCTGCCTTGCCGTCCAGGGTATAGCTCTCGGCGCCTTCATTCAGCGGCATCCGCGCCAGACGGTGCTGGCCGCGTGCATCCATCCGAAACTGCGACGCGATACCTGCGGCCTCAATCCGGTCGAAATGCTTCTGCAGATGCGGCGGGGTCTCGCCGCCCTCAACCCCCGTGACCGAGGGGGCTTCCGGGAAGGGCCGGCCCAGCGACGG
>JBFOLS010000511.1:0-5537 GCA_040830225.1 Leisingera sp. | reverse complement strand
TTTGCCGGCCATCCGACCATCGCCACCGTGGCGGCGATGCGGGACCGCGGGATGATTGACGGGGACAGCCTGACGCTGGAAACCGGCGCCGGGATTGTCGCGGTGTCTTTGGAAGGCAGTCAGATTGAAATGACCCAGGTGGCGCCGGAGTTCGGCCCTTTTGCCGACCCGGAGCTGGTGGCGGCAGCGGTATCGCTTCCCGCCGGTGCCATCGTCGGGCGTCCGCAGAAAGTGTCGACCGGGCTGCCCTTCTGCGTGACGGTGCTGAAGGACCGCGCGGCGCTGGAAGCGGCTGAACTGAACCTGGAGGCGCTGGCAGCGCTGGGCAAGTCGCTTGGCGCGGACGGTATCGACGTGATGGAGCCCTTCCTGGTGGCTCTGGAGGGTGCGACAGAGGCGGGCGACACCTTCTCGCGCCTGCTGATGGCGCCGCCCAGCCCGCCGGAGGATCCGTTCACCGGGTCCGCAACCGGGGCCATGGCGTCTTACCTGTGGCGGCACGGCCTGATGCAGAAGACGGAATTCACAGCCGAGCAGGGCCACGGAATGGGCCGCCCCGGCCAGGCGCGGGTGTCGCGGGTCGGCCCGGCGGATGCCATCGAAGGCGTGCGTGTTGCGGGCGAGGGTTTTGTGCTGATGCGCGGCGCCGTGGATTTGCCGGAACGGCTGTGACTGGAGACCGGGAGCCGTTCAGGCGAGGCTGTAGTCGCGCAGCGTCAAGTCAAAGGCGCTTCCGGACCGCGGAGGCTGTGCGGATAGACGTTTTTGATGGACATGCAGGCCGATGATATCCGGGTTCTCCAGCAACGCCGCAGTGCAGGCGGGATCATAAAAGTCGCAACTGGCGCCGGGCAGGTAGTACATGGTCTGCATCGGCTGGGCTTCACCCCGGCGCCCTTGGCGGCCGAGGATCCGGCACATCGCCTCGTTGCCATAGACCGTCATGCCAAGATCGGTGGCGCGGAAGCTCTTGCCAAGCGCCCTGTACATGGCTGGTTTCAGAATCCGGCGCTTGAAACCCATCCAGAAGGGCCACAGGTCGGGGTGGTCCAGAACTCTTAGGAATTCTTCCACGAAGGGGTCGCTGGGCGGGAAGTATAGGGCGGAAACGCCGATAGTGCCTTTGCCGTCATAGGCGAACCAGGCACGCTCCGGATCCGGACGGAAGCGGCGGAACAGGATTACGTCGGTGTCGAACCAGAACCCCAGTCCCTGCCGCTGCAGGGCAATGCGGAAGATGTCGGAATAGCTCAGCCGCTCCTGCCGCGGGCTGTGGCGGGTGCGAACCAGCGGTTTCAGCCGGTCCAGTGTGCCGAGGGGCAGAATGTCCCCGGCGGCTTTGAGGCGCACGCCTTCCGGCACGCCAATGGGCGGGTTGTCCGGGTCTGCAACATAGAGATCGGCGCCATCGGCGTGGCGCAGCCAGGACATGAGAGCCAAGCGCGTCAGAAGCGGCAATTCGCTGCCGATCCATAGTGATATAGCTCTCAAGCCTCCTCCCCCCGCGAATGCCTGCGGCTTTTGGCATATGATCTGTAGCGGGGCACCGTTAACAGCGCAATAATTGTTGCCTGGAAAACGGGAAACGGCCCGCCAAAAGGCGGGCCGCTCTCGTTTCTCGCTCAATCGTCCGGATCAGCCGGAGATCAGCCCCATGCTTTCCAGCTTCAGCAGAACCTGGTGGGCGCAGTTGTCGACGTCGACGTTTTCGGTTTCGACCGACAGCTCGGGGTTCTGCGGCACGTCGTAGGGGTCGGAGATGCCGGTGAACTCCTTGATCTTTCCTTCGCGGGCCAGTTTATACAGGCCCTTGCGGTCGCGGCGCTCGCATTCCTCGATCGAGGTGGCAACGTGCACTTCGACAAAGGCGCCGAAGGCTTCGATGTCTTCGCGCACGGCGCGGCGGGTGGTGGCGTAGGGCGCGATCGGGGCGCAGATGGCGATGCCGCCGTTCTTGGTGATCTCAGACGCCACGTAGCCGATGCGGCGGATGTTGAGGTCGCGGTGCTCTTTCGAGAAGCCCAGCTCGCTCGACAGGTTTTTCCGCACGATGTCACCGTCCAGCAGGGTTACGGGGCGGCCGCCCATTTCCATCAGCTTGACCATCAGCGCGTTGGCGATGGTGGACTTGCCGGAGCCGGAGAAACCGGTGAAGAACACGGTGAAGCCCTGCTTGGAGCGCGGCGGCTTGGTCTTGCGCAGCTCGGCCACCACTTCCGGGAAGGAGAACCATTCCGGGATTTCCAGGCCTTCCGCCAGTCGGCGGCGCAGCTCGGTGCCGGAGATGTTCAGGATGGTGACGTTGTCGCGGTCTGCGATCTCGTCGTTGGGCTCGTACTGGGCGCGCTCCTGCACATAGACCATGTGCTTGAAGTCCACCATTTTCAGGCCGATTTCTTCCTCGTGCGCACGGAACAGCTCCTGTGCGTCATAGGGGCCGTAGAAATCTTCGCCTTGCGAGTTCTTGCCCGGGCCTGCGTGGTCGCGGCCGACGATGAAGTGGGTGCAGCCGTGGTTCTTGCGGATGATGCCGTGCCAGACAGCTTCGCGCGGGCCGGCCATGCGCATGGCCAGGTTCAGCAGCGACATGGAGGTGGTGGCCGCCGGATACTTGTCCAGAACCGCCTCGTAGCAGCGCACGCGGGTGAAGTGGTCAACGTCGCCCGGCTTGGTCATGCCGACAACCGGGTGGATCAGCAGGTTGGCTTCGGCTTCGCGCGCGGCGCGGAAGGTCAGCTCCTGGTGGGCGCGGTGCAGCGGGTTGCGGGTCTGGAACGCAACAACCTTGCGCCAGCCCAGCTTGCGGAAGTAGGCGCGCAGCTCGTTCGGGGTGTCGCGGCGGCCGCGGAAGTCATAGTGGATCGGCTGCTGGATGCCGGTCACCGGGCCGCCCAGGTAGATCTTGCCGGCCTGGTTGTGCAGGTAGTTCACCGCCGGGTGCGCATCGTCATCGGCGCCGAAGACCTTCTCGGCTTCTTTTGCCTTGTTCGGGGTCCAGTTGTCGGTGACGGTCATGGTGGCGAGGATCACGCCTTCCTGGTCGCGCAGCGCGATGTCCTGGCCCGCTTCCAGCGATGCGGCGAAGTCCTCGGAGACGTCCAGGGTGATCGGCATCGGCCACAGGGTGCCGTCGGCCAGGCGCATGTTGTCGACAACGCCGTTGTAGTCGGCCTCGGTCAGGAAGCCTTTCAGCGGGTTGAAGCCGCCGTTCATCAGCAGTTCCAGGTCGCAGATCTGGCGCGGGGTCAGGTCCCAGCTGACCAGGTCAGCTGCTTCGACCTTCAGTTTCTGCGCGCTTTCGTAGGAAACGTAGAGCTCTGGGATGGGAGCCAGGTTGCTTTGCATCGGGTTGTTCCTGTGTTTAAGGGGAGGGAGGCCGCTGGCCGTGCCTGTGAGTTCCGCATGCAGCGCGTTGTATTCGGCGAGCTTGCGGGAGAGGAATTGATCTGTGAGCCGCACTTTTTCCGCAGCGCCGCGGGTGGTCAGCGTGTAGGCAAACCGCTGCCGCTTGTCCGGGCCGGGCCGGTCGCTGATGGAAATCAGGCCGGAATCCGCCGCCAGGCGCAATTGGGTGTTCAGCCGTCCGAGCGAAATCCCCAGCGCCGCGGCGGTGGTCCGCTGCGAGGCATCCGGCTCGGTGTCGAGCTGGCGCAGGAGGCGGAAGAGCAGGTCTTCCTCATCCGGGGTTGAGGGGGAAACGTCGGCGGGCACTGTTCACTGTCTCAAGGTGTGTTCACGCGTGAACGCATTGCATGGTTTGGCCTCGAAGCAAAGCGTAAACTGGGTCAAATTGGCGATTTTTTGCGGCGTGGCACCACGGCAACGGCTTGACCGGGCGGCAAAACATTCGCCAGGGGCTTGCCTGAGCGGAAGCATGGCGCGGACGCTGCCGCAGCGGGGAAACGGATGTTCCGGCCCGCGGCGGTCTGGCTCAACGCTGTCCCGCAGAGAGATCCCGGGGCAGCGCGGCCGCATGTTCCACCGGCAGGGCGGCAAGAGGTTCGGCAACCCCGCGCAGCTGGAACTGCTGCAGCGCGAATCCCTCCGTGCCATAGCCGGCTGCCTGCAGTACTTGGGCCGAGATCAGCAGCTCTACCCCGAGTTCCTTGGTCTGAGCCTCCAGCCGGCTGGCGGTGTTGACGCTGTCGCCGATGATGGTGCGCGGCGCGTGAGCGGCGCTGCCGATCTCACCCAGCACCAATTCGCCCAGGTGGATGCCGATGCCGATCCGCACATCCGGTTCGCCGTCCGGCAGCCCGGCGTTGAAATCCTGCAGGGCAACGCCGATGGCCGCTGCGGCGTCGAGCGCGGCCCGGGCGGAGCGGTCCGGCGACGGGGCTTCGAACAGTGCCAGCAGCCCGTCGCCGAGGTATTTGTCGACGGTGCCGCCAGCCTCGGTGATGGCTGGAACAATGGCGTCGAAAAACCGGTTCAGCAGGAAGACCACATCATAGGGCAGCTGGCCGGAGGTGCGGGCGGTGAAGCCGCGCATGTCCAGGAACAGGATCGCCAGCTGCTGTTCGCTGCCCTGGCTGGCATGGGCACGGCCTTTCTGCCCGTCGGGGCGGAACATGCGGGTCACGGAGAGCGGCGACTGGGGGCGGATCTGGCAGGCCAGCCGCATGTTGCCCGGCGCCTTGACCCGTTCCAGGCTGCGGGCTTCGGCCGGCTCGGGCGGCGGCAGGGTCTCGCCGCCGTCGTCCACCACCACCCGGCAGGTGGTGCAGCGTCCTTTGCCGCCGCAAAGCGAGGTGTGATGAACGCCATTGGCCTGGGACATTTGCAGCAGCGTCATGCCGCGTTCGGCGCGGATTTCGGGGCCGAAGGCATACCGGATGCGTACCGCCCGGCGCCGCCGCAGCAGCCGGTTCAGGACGTGGGCTGACGCCGCCAGCCCGAGCAGGAGGAGGAAGCCGGTGAACCAGCGGCTGTCAGCCTGGAACAATTCGGCAAACGCCTCGCGGCTGGGCCAGTTGAAGTCTTCCATCAGCGCCGGGCGCTGGCTGCCTTCGACAAACAGGCCGTAGATGCGGCGGCCCTCTGTCAGAAGGCCTGCCAGGGCAAAGCCGGGCACAAAGACCGCGAGCCCCGTCATCCAGGGAATCAGCGGCCGCCACCAGCGGGTGAGCCGCAGCCAGTAGTGCAGGCCGATGCAGCCGTGGATCCAGACCGCCAGCAGCATCGCGCTTTGCTGCCAGACTTCGGGCGAGGCCCACATCAGCACAATGACGTAAGGCATCTCGTCGTTGACGCCGTAGATCTCGTGAGAATAGCGGGTGAACACCAAGTGGCTGAGCAGCTGCAGCGGGATCAGGAAGCCGAGCAAAGTCTGCAGCGCCTCGGCCAGGCGCATTTTAAGGCTGCGGCGGCGGGCCAGGCTCCACAGGGCCAGGCCTGCGTGCAGGATCAGCGAGGTATAAAGAATGAGGCTGCCCAGCAGGCTGCGGCTGATCAGCTGGCGGCCGTCCTGGAATTCCTCCATCCATACGGGGGAGAGAAGCCCCAGTCCGATGTTGATGAAATGGAAGAAGGCATAG
>JBFOLS010000510.1:0-5549 GCA_040830225.1 Leisingera sp. | reverse complement strand
GCGCCGGGTTCCGATATGCAATCATGTGAAAGGGATTTACATTAGACCGCAACCAGGAGGACCCCGATGACGAGTTTCACCCAAACCGCCCCCCATTCCCCGGTACAGGGCTGGTTTTCCCGCAGCGAAGCCTGGCTGGACAGCAAGGGCAAAGGAGCCTGGATCGCCGCAATGGTACTGGGTTTCGTGTTCTTCTGGCCGGTTGGCCTGGCCCTTCTCTTCTATATGATCTGGAGCAAACGCATGTTCAGCAAATCCTGCCGCAGCCACAAACGCAAAGCCTGGGCGCATCACGGCTTCTCGGCAATGAAACCCTCGGGCAACAGCGCCTTTGACGCCTACAAGGCCGATACCCTGCGCCGCCTGGAACAGGAACAGCACGATTTCGAAGCCTTCCTGCAGCGCCTGCGCGAAGCCAAGGACAAGGCCGAGTTCGACGAGTTCATGGACGAGCGCGCCCGTGCGGCAGCTTCCGGCGAAGACCTGGAGGACGAAGGCGAAGACAGCGGCGAACCCAAGCGCCACTGATCTTCCTCGCCTCCGGCAGCCCCGCCCACCCGTCCGGGCGGGGCTCTCTCTTTGACCCTATTGAGCGCAAATAGCAAAGGACCCCGAATGACCGCCCTGCCCGATCCCGATTACCAGGCGGAATTCTATGCCTCTGTGCCGTCCAAGCGGCTTGTGGCCTGGATCATCGACAGCATCCTGATCTTTGCCCTGTCCGCCGGCATGGTGGTTCTGACCGCCTTTACCGGCCTCTTGATCTGGCCGCTCCTTTACCTGGCCGTGGGCTTTGCCTACCGGACGGTGACGATCGCAAACGGCTCGGCCACCTGGGGTATGCGGTTTGCAGGAATCGAACTTCGCGACGGCTCCGGCCAGCGCCTCGACAGCGGACTGGCGGCGCTGCACACCGCGGGCTATTCGCTGTCGCTGGCAATCCCGGTGCTGCAAGTCATCTCGGTCATCCTGATGCTCACCTCCTCCCGCGGCCAGGGGCTGACCGACCATTTCCTCGGCACCGTGATGCTGAACCGGCGGGCCTGAGCCCGCCCGCGCCTTGCCCCCAGCCGGGGCAAGAGCGTGTTAATCCATTTTCCAGAACTCCACTTGGCGCAATGCGGCGGCGTTGCTATCATCGGCCGGGTACCTGCTGCCTGTCCGTTGACCCGCGAAACTGCTGAAGAGTTCTGATGCGCCACACCCTTCCCATTGCACCGCAGTTCTACGTGACCGCCCCCCAGCCCTGCCCCTATCTGGAGGACAGGATGGAGCGGAAACTGTTCACCGCACTGCAGGGCGACGGGGTTGAGCAGCTGAACAACAGCCTCAGCCAGCAGGGCTTCCGGCGTTCCCAGAATGTGCTCTACCGGCCTTCCTGCTCCGAATGCTCGGCCTGCATGTCGGCGCGGATCGACGTATCCGCGTTCAAACCGACGCGCAGCCAGAAACGCACCCTGAAACGCAACGCGTATCTGGAGCGGCGCGCCACCTCGCCCTGGGCGACCGAAGATCAGTTTGCCCTGTTCAGACAGTATCTCGACAGCCGCCACGCCGATGGCGGCATGGCAGATATGGACGTGTTCGAATACGCCGCGATGATCGAGGAAACCCCGGTGCGCAGCCGGGTGGTGGAATACGCGGCTCCGGGGAGCAGCGATCTGACTGCGGTATCGCTCACCGACGTGCTGGAGGACGGGCTGAGCATGGTCTATTCTTTCTACGCGCCGGATCAGCCGCAAAACTCGCTGGGCACGTTCATGATCCTCGACCATATCGAGATCGCGCGCGAGGCCGGGCTTCCTTATGTCTACCTCGGCTATTGGGTCCCCGGCAGCCAGAAGATGGGTTACAAGGCCAAGTTCTCGGGCCTCGAGATCTATCACCGCAGCGAATGGAAGCCGATGACCGATCCGTCGGAATTTGAAACCGCCAGCCATCCGCTGTCGACGGACCCGATCGCCGAGCAGGTCGCCAATATCCAGCTGCCCGAGCAGCCCATTCACCGCAAGCGCTGATGCAATACCTTCATGCTGTCTCGCTGGTGGTGCCAGACTATGACGCCGCCATCGCCTTCTATTGCGGCCGGCTCGGCTGGCAGCTGGCGGAAGATATCGACCAGGGCCGCAAACGCTGGGTGCGCATCCTGCCGCCGGGCGCAAACCAGGGCAGCCTGATCCTGGCCCGCGCCGAAGGTCCGGAACAGCAGGCCGCCATCGGCGACCAGTTCGGCGGCCGCGTCGGTCTGTTTCTCTGCACTGATGATTTCGCCCGCGACCATGCCGCCATGCTGGCCCAGGGCGTCGCCTTCGAGGAGCAGCCCCGCCAGGAACCCTATGGCACCGTCGCTGTCTGGCGCGATCCTTTTGGCAACCGCTGGGACCTGATTCAATTCGCCTGAGTTTCCCAGCCTCTGGCTGCTTCTTTCTGGCCTGAATTACCCCTGGGGTGAATGCGCCAAAGGCGCAGAGGGGCAGCGCCCCTCCCCCTCAGACAAGCAAAGGGGCCCGCTAGGGGCCCCTTTTCATTTTCACCTGCTGGATTCCCGGTCAGTTCGGGATCAGCGCCGGCACGATGGTCACAATCGCCGGGAACAGCCACAGGATGCCGATGCCCACCACCTGGATCAGCACAAACGGCACAATCCCGCGGTAGATATGGCCTGTGGTGACCTCCCTGGGCGCCACCCCGCGCAGGTAAAACAGCGCGAAGCCGAAGGGCGGTGTCAGGAACGAGGTCTGCAGGTTCACCGCCACCATGATGGTCACCCACTTCGGATCAAACGAGCCTCCATAGATCACCGGACCCACAATCGGGATCACGATGTAGATGATCTCCAGGAAGTCCAGCACGAAGCCCAGGATGAACAGCACGATCATCACGATGATGAAGACCGTCATCTCGTTGTCGAAGCTCTTCAGGAACTGCTGGATATAGTGCTCGCCGCCAAAGGAGATCACCACCAGGTTCAGTAGCTGCGAGCCGATCAGGATGGTGAAAACCATCGAGGTCACCTTGGCGGTTTCCCGCACCACCGGCGTCAGCACACCGGACTTGAACAGCACCCAGCAGCCATAGAGCAGGCCGAACAGCGCATAGAGGTAGGTGGCATAGGCCGCAAAGAAGGCAATCCAGCTCTCAACACTCACCCCGCCCTGGTTCACACGCAGGTCAAAGTTCATGCCGATCAGAATGCACAGCATCACGGCAAAGGTGGACCAGATGATGATCTTGCCCGATTTGCCCTCATCCTGCAGCTTGCGGTAGGCCGCCAGCATGATGGCCCCGCCTGCCCCCAGCGCCGCAGCGGGCGTCGGGTTGGTGATGCCGCCCAGGATCGAGCCCAGCACCGCAACGATCAGAACAAGCGGCGGGAACACCACCCGGATCAGATCGTTCTTGGCGCAGCGCGCTGCAGCCTCGCGGCAGCCATACAGCGCCAGCAGCACCGGCAAGGCAATCCACAGCACCGTGGCGCCCGAGGAGGTGGTTGGCGCAATCGCCACCAGATCCACCAGCGCAATCAGCAGCACCCCAATGGCGCCCAGGATCAGCGGCTTGGCATCGCGCGACGGCGCCACACCGCGGCCAAAGGCCAGCACCAGGCCCAGCAGAACCATGATCACAGTGATGCCGGTGCCGATCGGTGCCGCGGCTGCGATCTTGGCGTCGCGGGCCGCAACGATTTCTTCTTCGCTCAGCTTTTCCGCCAGGGTCACACCGCCTGCAGCATCGATGGCTTCCTGTTCCGCCACGGCGGCGTCCCAGGCCTCCTGGCCGTGCAGGTTGATCATCGAGGCTTTGCATTCCGCGCCGACATTGGTGCGCAGAGACGCCGTTTCACCGGCATCCGAGAAAGTGGAAACCGTGATGTTCTGACTGCCGATCACGTTGAAGCTCGACAGCAGCACCGCGCCGCCGATCAGCGCAGCAGGCACACCCAGGAACCAGATCAGGCCCTCGTTGCGGGTGATCACCTCACCGGTGCCGCCTTCGATGGTGACAGCAGGCGCCTTATGCGGGTTCAACAGCGCATAGCCAAAGGCATAGATCGCATAAAGCAGCGCCAGCAGGATGCCCGGCAGCAGCGCCGCCTGGAACAGGGTGCCGACCGAAACCACCGCGGGCTCGCCCAGATAGGTCAGCGCGTCCGAACAGCCCGCCTCCATCGCACGGGTTTCCTGCGCGGTGGAATAGAGATCGCCCGCCAGCGTGCCCAGAAGAACGATCACAATCGACGGCGGAATGATCTGCCCCAGGGTGCCCGAGGCGGCAATCACACCCGTCGCGAGCTCCGGCGAGTAGTTGTTGCGCAGCATGGTCGGCAGCGCCAAGAGGCCCATGGTCACCACGGTTGCACCCACGATGCCGGTGGAAGCCGCCAGGAAGGCGCCAACCACAACAATCGACACAGCCAGACCGCCGGGCAGCGGGCCAAAGCCGCGCGCCATGGTGGTAAAGAGGCCGTTGGCGATCTGGGAGCGCTCAAGGGTGATGCCCATCAGAACAAAAACCAGCCCCGCCAGCAGGGTTTCAATCGACGCCCCCGCCAGCACCCGCTCGTTCATCCGGTTCACGATGAAGGAGATGTTGCGGTCCAGCGCCACTTCCCAGCCCTGCGCAAACACAGGTTCCGCCAGTCTTGGCAAGTCCGGGTACCGGAAGACCGACACCTTGTCGGGCCTGATGCCCGAATTCAGCAGGTCGCGGTAGGCCTGCGACGAGGTATCAATCGCCTGGTGGATCAGGATGCCGGCGCTGTCCAGCGCGGCAATGATCCCGAAGGAGATGATCCCGGCACCGCCGATGGCAAAAGCCACCGGGAAGCCGGAGAGGATGCCCCCAAAGAGGCAGAAGAATACGATGAGCAGGCCGATCTCGACGCCATCAAGTCCAAATAGCATGTTTCCGACGTCCCTTTAGTGCGTGCCTTCGTAGGCTTCTTCACCCTCTCCAAGGATGTCCTTGTCGAGGTACTTGTTTTCACTGCCCTGGCCTTCGACAAACTCGAGGAACGAGCGGTAGAAGAAGGCGATGGCGTGCAGGAACACGAGGCCGGCAAAGGCGACCAGCAGGATCTTGAAAAGGAAGTAGGCGTTGACCCCGTTGGGGCTGATGCCGATGGTCTCCACGTTCCAGCGCAGCGCGCGGGACTTCATCACCAGCCGGTCCAGGCTGTCCGAGGCCGAGGGATTCGGCACGATCAGGTGCCGCCACAGGAAGAACCAGCCGTACATCCAAGTGAGAACCGCGGCGGGCATCATGAACAGCAGCGAGCCGACCATGTCCACGACCTTCTTGGCCCGGAAGCTGATACCCGAATAGATCAGGTCAACGCGCACATGGCCGCCCTGCACAAATGTGTACGGCACACAAAGACAGACGACCAAGGCATTGTAAAATTTCAGCTCTTCGGCAAACCAGCTGATATCCTGGCTGAACGGAATGCCAAAGCCGAAGCTGATGTCGGGCCGGGCAAAAACGCGCTGCATGAAGACGATGATGATCTGCTGCAGAACCATCAGAAGGCCTGCCCAGGCAAAGAAACG
>JBFOLS010000509.1:0-4532 GCA_040830225.1 Leisingera sp. | reverse complement strand
GCCCGCGATGCCTTCCGCGACAGTGCGCTATTCATTTCCGAAGGCGCCTATTCGGTGCTATGGGCCGCGGTGCTGGCGGTGGTGATCTTCTGGGCAGCGCAGCGGCACCAGCGCGGGCTGTTCAATGCGGCGCTGACCTTTGCTGCGATTCACGGCTATACGCAGATATTTGAATCCTTTGCCGATGAGCCGCTGGCCTATGTCATCGGCGGTCTGGCCGCGATCCCGCTGGCCTGGGGGCTGTGGCGGTTGAACCAGTGGATGACTGCAAAGCAGAGCTAGCTGCTGCGCAGTGCCCGCGGCGTGGTTCCGAACTCCCCTTTGAAGGCCCGGGTCAGGGCGCTCGGGTCGTCATAGCCGCAGCGCAAAGCAATCTCGGAAACGCTTAAATCAGTCTCTAACACGAGCTTTCTGGCTTGTATCAGCCGCAGCCGGCGGTAAACGGCCTGAGGCGTTGCACCGAGTTCTGACTTCATCCGGGCTTCTAGATCCTTCTGGCTGCGGCCTGCCTGCCGGGCTACTGCGGCGATGGGCAGCGGCGCTTCCAGATTGGCCTGCATTACCGCCACCGCACGGGCAACGGGCTTGCTGCGTGCCAGAATAGGGTCCTGGGTTTCAGTGGCCTCAGGGCTCATGAACAGAGTGGCGACCTCCAGACGCAGCGCCGCTCCATGCTGCTCGCCGATCAGCTCCATCATCGTGTCAAAGGCCGCTAGCGCGCCAGTGCAGGTGATGCGGTCGCCGTCCCAAACCTGCCGGGATCGTTCGGCATGCACGTCAGGGAAGGCCTCACTAAAGCGGCTGAGTTCCTCCCAGTGGATTGTGGCCTGCCGTCCGTCCAGCAGGCCTGCTTGAGCAAGCAGCCAGGCGCCGGTATCGAACCCGGCCAGTACTTTGTAACGATGAGAGGCTGACTTCAGCGCCCGTGCCGTGGTCACTGTGGCATGGCGAAGGAAGTCGTAAGACGGGATCGCAATCAGAAGATCGCCGCTGCACTCCGCCAGCCGCCCATGCGCTCGCACCTCCATGCCCGAGGACGATACCGCCGGGCTGCCGTCCAGCGTCAGGAATCGCCAGGCATAGACCTGCCGCCCGGCAAAGGTGTTGGCGGCCCGCAGCGGCTCGACCGTGTTGGCCAGGCAATGGGCCGAAAAAGCATCAAAGAGCAGCACGTCCGTTTGCTGCGCCGCGGCGTTATCTTTTGTCCAACTACGCATGATTTCTTCTAACTTCGCATGATGCGGGGATGCAAGGCGCCTAGTCTGATCCGCAACAGATTTGCAGAGGAAGACCGCCATGCAGTTCGGGATGACCGAAGAACAGTCGATGATCGTCGAAACCACCCGCGCCTTTGTGGAAAAGGAGCTGTATCCGCATGAGGCGGAGATCGAGCGCACCGGCCACCTGGACATGGACGTGATCCGCGATGTGCAGAAGAAGGCGATGGAAGCCGGGCTTTATGCGGCCAATATGCCCGAAGAGGTCGGCGGCGCCGGCCTCGATACCCTGAGCTGGCTGATGTACGAAAAGGAGCTGGGCCGCGCCAACTATGCACTGCATTGGACCGGTGTCGCGCGCCCCTCGAACATCCTGCTGGCAGGCACCGAGGAGCAGAAAGAAAAGTACCTTGTTCCCTGCATGAAGGGTGAGAAGTGGGACTGCCTGGCGATGACCGAGCCGGATGCGGGATCGGACCTGCGCGGCATGAAAGCTACCGCGCGCCAGGACGGCGACGACTGGATCCTGAACGGCACCAAGCATTTCATCAGTCACGCCGACATCGCCGATTTTGCGATCTGCTTCATGGCCACCGGCGTCGAAGACACCCCGCGCGGGCCGAAGAAAAAGATCACCGCCTTCTTTGTCGACAAGGGCACGCCGGGTTTCGAAGTGCGCGATGGTTACGGCAACGTCAGCCACCGGGGCTACACCAACGCGGTGCTGGAGTTCGACGACTGCCGCCTGCCGTCCTCAGCCATTTTGGGCGAGGTCGACAAAGGGTTCGAGGTAGCCAACACCTGGCTGGGTGCCACCCGCCTCCAGGTTGCCGCCACCTGCCTGGGCCGCGCGGAACGGGCGCTGGAACACTCGATCAGCTACGCGACTGAGCGCAAGCAGTTCGGCCAGCAGATCGGCAAGTTCCAAGGCATCTCTTTCAAACTGGCCGATATGGCGCTGGAGCTGAAGGCGGCGAACCTGCTGACCTGGGAAGCCGGCTGGAAGTTCGATCAGGGTACCGTCACCGAAAGCGACATGTCGATGGCCAAGCTGAAGGCCACCGAGATGCTGGCGATGGTGGCCGATGAGGCGATCCAGATTCACGGCGGCATGGGCTTGATGGATGAGCTGCCGCTGGAACGCATCTGGCGCGACGCGCGGGTCGAGCGTATCTGGGAAGGAACCAGTGAAATCCAGCGGCACATCATCAGCCGCGAGATGCTGCGCGCCGTCGGAGGCTGATCCATGTCCCAAGCCGGGAACCCCCAAGAAAAACCCGTTGTTACCATTACCTACTGCATCGGCTGCAACTGGCTGCTGCGGGCGGGCTGGATGGCGCAGGAGCTGCTGCAGACCTTTCAGGACCAATTGGGCGGGGTGACACTGGTTCCCGGAGATTTGGGCGGGATCTTTGAGATCCATGTTGATAAGGAGCTGGTCTGGGAACGCAAGCGGGACGACGGCTTTCCTGATGTGAAAGAGCTGAAAACCCGTGTGCGCGACCGGATCAACCCTGAACAAGACCTCGGCCATCTGGACCGCGGCAAGACCGGTGAATAAGATCAAATGCAGTCTCTAAACAGGCTTTTCCGCCCGAAAACCATTGCTGTGATTGGCGGCGGCGCATGGTGCCGTCTGGTTATCGAGCAGTGTCAGAAAATGGGGTTCGAGGGCACCATCTGGCCCGTCCACCCCAAGGCAGACGAGGTTGCAGGCCTGCCTGCGTTCAAGGATGTGGACAGCTTGCCGGACGCGCCGGATGCGGCCTTTATCGGGGTGAACCGTTTCATCACCATCGAGGTGGTGCGGGCGCTGTCGGCGCGCGGCGCCGGAGGTGCGGTGTGCTTTGCTTCCGGCTTCTTGGAGGCGGCCGCTGAGGATGCCGAAGGGGCGGACCTGCAGGCGCAGCTGCTGGAAGCGGCGGGGGACATGCCTTTCCTCGGACCCAACTGCTATGGCTTCATCAACTATCTGGACGGCGCTCTGCTGTGGCCGGATCAGCATGGCGGTGCGCGGGCGGAGAAGGGCGTGGCGCTGGTCACCCAAAGCTCCAATATCGCCATCAACCTGACCATGCAGAAACGCGGCCTGCCGGTGGCCTATGTGGTGACCGCGGGCAATCAGGCGCAATCAGGCATCGCCGCCATCGGCGAGGCATTGCTGGAAGACGACCGCGTGACCGCGCTGGGCTTGCATATCGAAGGCTTTGGCGACCTGCGTGCCTTTGAGGCGCTGGCCGCGCGGGCGCGTGAGCTGGGCAAGCCGATCATTGCGCTGAAGGTCGGCAAATCGGCCGAGGCCCAGGCCGCAACTGTTTCTCATACCGCCTCGCTTGCGGGCGGTGACGCGGGAGCCGGGGCTTTGCTCTCACGCCTTGGCATTCCGCGTCTGGATGACCTGCCGTCCTTCCTTGAGACGCTGAAACTGCTGCATGTGTCTGGGCGCCTGCCCTCGAACCGCATCGCGACCATCAGCTGCTCGGGTGGGGAGGCAAGCTTGGCCGCGGATACCGGCCATGCGCGCAATGTTGAGTTCCCGCCGCTGAACGAGCGCCAAAAGACCGATTTGCGTGAAGCACTCGGCCCGATGGTGGCTCTTGCGAACCCGCTGGACTACCACACTTATATTTGGCGAGACGCGCCGGCGATGACCAAGGCGTTTTCGGCGATGATGGATCCGCAATTGGCGATGACCATGCTGATCGTCGATTTCCCGCGCGACGACCGCTGTGAGGCTTCGGACTGGGAATGCGCCATCCAGGCGGCAATCGGCTCGCATCAGAACACCGGCGCCAATGTCGGCTTGGTGGCGACCCTGCCGGAACTGCTGCCAGAGGACGTGGCCGTGCGGCTAATGGCGGCAGGCGTCGTGCCTTTCTGCGGGCTCAGCGAAGCTATTGCGGCCTGCGAGGCCGCCAGCACGCCGCTGCCGGAGACACCTGCGCCGCTGCTGCTGCCGACGCCGGTTGTCGAACCCGATTTGGTGCCGGAAGCTGAGGCCAAGCGGCAGCTCGCGGATTACGGCCTGCGTATCCCGCGCTCCAAACGGGCGGCTTCGGCGACCAATGCCCGTGCAGTTGCGGTGGACGTCGGCTTCCCAGTTGTGCTGAAAGGCGAAGGCGTGGCCCATAAGACCGAAGCAGGCGCCGTGGCTTTGAATCTCAATTCGGGCCAGGAGGTGAGCGATGCTGCGTTCAACATGCCTGCCTCGCGGTTCCTGGTCGAGGAAATGGTCACCGGCGCAGTGGCCGAGCTGCTGATCGGCGTGGTCAAGGACCCGGCGCATGGCTTTGTCATGACCCTGGCCGCGGGCGG
>JBFOLS010000508.1:0-7185 GCA_040830225.1 Leisingera sp. | reverse complement strand
CTGGCCCGCCTGGCCGAGATCGGCTGACCCGGGTTTCGGCCAAATTTGAAACGCCCGCCCTTCCGGCGGGCGTTTTCATTTTCCGCACAGGCACTTGAAGCAGCCGCAAAATCTGCTGGGAACGGGGAAATTCTTAACAACCGCCCCATTGTCTTTGACGCGGTTTTATATCAGCCTGCCCACAACCATAAAAAGAGGGGGAGGCAATCCATGCCCAAAGGATACTGGGTCGCCCATGTGGATGTGGACGACATGGAGCGCTACAAGGACTACATCAACGCCAATGGTCCGGTCTTTGCCGAATACGGCGCCAAGTTTCTGGTGCGGGGCGGCAGCCGGGAAGTGCGCGAGGGCGCATTCCGGGCACGTACCGTGGTGATCGAATTCAAGGATTTCGAAACCGCAAAAGCCTGCTATGATTCAGTTGCCTATCAGGACGCCAAGGCCTTGCGTGACCCGGTCTCGGCGGGTGATATGCAAATCATTGAAGGCTACGGCGAGTAACGCCGCCGGTCCTGCTGTTATGCAAAAGGTCTGCTGATGCCATTGCTCAAGAAATTTTTCCAAGCCTTCCGTCCGTCCGAACCGCCGGCGCTGCCAGATCCGGATGCGGAACTGGCTCTGGGGGCGCTGCTGGTACGGGTGGCGCAGTCGGACCGGGACTATCAGCTGGAAGAGATCAGCCTGATCGACCGTATCCTGGCGCGGCTTTACCAGCACAATGCGATCGAGGCCGCCAAAGTGCGCGCCACTTGTGAGAAACTGCATATGGCAGCCCCGGAAACGGACACCTTCGGGCGGCTGATCCGGGAAACGACGGGGCTGGAAGAACGGCTCGCGGCGCTGGACGCGCTGTGGGAGGTGGTGCTGGCGGACGGCAACGAGCACGAGGGTGAAATCACCATCGTCGAGGATGCCCGCAAAGCCATGGGCCTGTCTTATGCTGACAGCCAGAAGGCCCGCGCCCGCGCCACCGAGAAATTCACCGGCAAGGTGACCGGCGCGCAGGAGGGGATCTGATGTTCAAAGATCTTCTGCAGCGCCTGCTGGTTCCTGCCCCAGCGCCTCTGGACGACGAAGGCGCACGGATGGCCCTGACCGCGCTTCTGGTGCGTATTGCCCGCTCCGACAGCAATTACTCCGAGGTCGAGAAAGACCGCATCGACCGGATCCTGGGCACCCGGTACGGGCTCGACACCGGAGGCTCCCTGATCCTGCGCGAACAGGCCGAGGCGATGGAAGCCGAGGCTCCGGATACCGTGCGCTTTACCCGTGCCATCAAGGAGGCGGTGGCCTATGAGGACCGCACCGGCGTGATCGAGGCCCTTTGGCAGGTGGCGCTGGCGGACGGGCGGCGCGATGCAAATGAAGACGCGCTCCTGCGGCTGTCAGCCAGCCTGCTGGGAGTGTCGGATGTGGACAGCGCTCAGGCGCGCAAACGGGCAGAGGCTGCTTTATGATTGCTCACCTAGGAATGTACGACCGGCCGGAAACGGCCGCTGCAAACGACCGGTTCTGGGCTTCGATCCGCGACCACCTGGGCGGCGGACCCGATCAGCTCACCCGCGGCGCCGATTTCTGGGAGGTCTGGAAATCGCCGGACCTTTTGCTGTCGCAGACCTGCGGCTGCCCCTACCGCACCCGTCTTTACGGCGAAGTGGAATTGGTCGGCACCCCCGACTACGGCCTGCCGGGCTGCCCGCCCGGCTATTACAACAGCGTCTTCGTGGCCCGGAGCGAGGATGCGGGCAAGCCGCTCAGCAGCTTTGCAGGGCGCGGCCTCGCCTATAACGAAGCGCTCTCGCAGTCCGGCTGGGCTGCGCCGATGGTGCATTTGCATGACCGCAGCATACTTCCCGGCGCATTGGTCGAAACCGGCGGCCACAGGCTGTCCGCCGAAGCGGTGGCCGAAGGGCGCGCCGATTTTGCAGCTTTGGATGCGCTGACCTGGGAACTGATCAAGGAATATGATGATTTCGCAAGCGGGCTGACCGAGGTCGAACGCACCGTGCCAACCCCGACCCTGCCCTATATCACCGCCCGCGGCGGCGACACGCAGGTCTTGTTCGCGGCCATCGAATCCGCCATCCGCGGCCTGGATGAGGAAACCCGCAGCCTGCTGCATCTGAAGGGTGTGGTCCAGATTGCCCCCGCCGACTACCTGGCGGTGCCGACCCCTCCCGGACCAGTGCTGACCGAACAACGCATCCGTACTGCCGAGCTGACGTGACGAACCCTTCCAAAATGGCGGCACGACCCGCCATTTTGGCACCTGGCATGCCAGCTTGTGCGGTTTGAACGTTGCATTCGGTCTTTTTTTCGGTCCAATAAGAACGAATTTCCACTTACAGGGACAAAATCACCTTGACCGATACACCGCCCGTTCTGCAAATCCGCGGCCTGCATAAATCCTATGGCGAGCTGGAAGTGATCAAAGGTGTCGACATCACCGCCCACAAGGGCGACGTGGTCTCGCTGATCGGGTCTTCGGGGTCAGGCAAGTCAACTCTCCTGCGCTGCTGCAACCTTCTGGAGGACAGCCAGCAGGGTGAAATCCTGTTCAAGGGCGAGCCGATCACCTGGGCCGGCCAGGGCCTCAGCCGCCGTCCCGCCGATGCCAAGCAGATCCTGCGCATCCGCACCAACCTCTCGATGGTGTTCCAGCAGTTCAACCTGTGGTCCCATATGACCATTCTGCAGAACGTGATGGAGGCCCCCGTTACCGTGCTGGGCCGCGACCGCGCCGAAGTCGAGAAAAAGGCACGGTACTACCGGGACAAGGTCGGCATCGGCGACAAATGCGATGTATACCCGGCTCAGCTGTCGGGCGGCCAGCAGCAGCGCGCTGCCATCGCCCGGGGCTTGTGCATGGAACCCGAGGCACTGTTGTTCGACGAACCCACCTCTGCGCTCGACCCCGAACTGGAGCAGGAAGAGATCAAGGTGATCAAGGACCTGGCCGCCGAAGGCCGCACCATGCTGATCGTGACCCATGACATGAAGATGGCCGCCGATGTCTCCAGCCACATCGTGTTCCTGCACCAGGGGCTGATCGAGGAAGAGGGCTCCCCGGACGAGGTCTTTGGCGGCACCCGCTCCGAACGCCTGCGCGCCTTCCTGTCCTCGACCCGGCATGCGCACTGACCCATAATCAACAAATCCAATAACCAATCAGAACGGGAGTAAACATATGAAATCTCTGATCCTTGGCACCGCCGCCCTGGCGCTGACCGCGGGCATGGGCCTGGCGGACACCGTGCGCATGGGCACCGAAGGCGCCTATGCGCCCTGGAACTTCGTCAACGACGCCGGCGAGATCGACGGTTTCGAGCGCGAACTGGGCGACGAACTGTGCAAACGCGCCGAGCTGACCTGCGAGTGGGTCAAGAACGACTGGGATTCGATCATTCCGAACCTGGTTTCCGGCAACTACGACACCATCATCGCCGGCATGTCGATCACCGACGAGCGTGACGAAGTCATCGACTTCACCCAGGCCTACACTCCGCCGGATCCGTCCGCCTATGTTGCCCTGTCGGCAGACGTAGATCTGGAAGGCGGCGTTGTTGCAGCACAGGCAACCACCATCCAGGCAGCTTTCATCGCTGAAAAAGGCTGGACCCTGGTTGAATTCGCAACCCCGGAAGAAACCGTCGCGGCCGTCCGCAACGGCGAAGCAGACGCAGTTCTGGCTGACAAGAGCTTCCTCGACACCGTGGTCGGCGACGGCCTGGTGATGCTGGAGCGCAAGGAGCAGATCGGCGGCGGCGTCGGCATGGGCATCCGCGAATCTGACCAGGAACTGCGCGGCAAGTTCGATGCAGCGATCCAGTCGATGAAAGACGACGGCACCCTGAATACGCTGATCGCCAAGTGGGAAGTTTCCTCCCAGTGGTAATCTGATCCTTTTCCAGGATCTGCAGGCCCGCCGCTGCGGCGCGCGGGCCTCGCTCATGCTCTTCCGGGGCTCCCGGCTCCGGGCGCGACCCGAGAAAGACAGGCTCATACATGTTTTCCTATTGCACGGACCCATCCACGCTTGAAGGGCTGAGCTGGCTCAGCTGCTACCTGACCACAGGCAAGCATATGAACCTCTACATCTCGGTCTTTGTGGTTCTGACCCTGCTGGCCATAACCGCGCCGGTGGCCCTGCTGTTCGGCTTTGGCGCCGCCAGTGCCGCCCGCTCCAAGTTCCTGCCGCTGCGCTGGTTCGGCAAAGGCTACACCAGCATCGTGCGCGGCGTGCCCGACATTGCTTTCTTCCTGTTCTTCGTCATCGCGCTCGACCAGGCGTTTGAGTGGATGCGCCACAAAGTGAAATGCCCGGACTGGGATCAGCCGATCCGCCAGGGCATCGACTTTGTCGTCTGCGACGCCGCGAAGCTGCCGCTGTCAACCGCACCGCAATGGGTCCATGAAACCTACGGCTTCTTCCTCGCCGTTCTTACTTTCTCCATCGTTTTCGGCGCCTTTGCCGCAAACGTCCTTTATGGCGCCATGCGCGCAGTGCCGCGGGCCCAGATCGAAACCGCCGAAGCCTATGGCATGACCAGCCGCCAAGCCTTTTGGCGCATCCTGGTGCCGCAGATGTGGGTCTTTGCGCTGCCCGGCCTGTCAAATCTTTGGATGGTGCTGATCAAGGCCACCCCGCTCCTTTTCCTGCTGGGTGTCGAGGACATCGTCTATTGGGCGCGGGAGCTGGGCGGCACCAAGACCGCCAAGTTCACCGACTACCCGCACCCCAACTGGCACGTCTGGTATTTCGCAGCGCTGCTGGTCTTCTACCTCTGCTTCACCAAAGTGTCGGAAGTGGTACTGGACAAGATCATGGCGAGGCTGACCAAGGGCCAGGCCACCGCCGCAGGCGAAGCACAAAGAAAGGCAGCGGCATGAGTTGCGTTGAAACCATCCAGGCCTATGCCTTCCGCTCCCTCGGCTTTGGCGAGCGGCTGCTGCCCAAAGGCGAATACACCCTCTGCGAACACTTCACCCTGATCGGCTCCGGCATGATCTGGAACGTCTACTTCGGCGTTTTGGCGCTGCTCACCGGCTTCTTCCTGGCCGTGGCCCTGGCCGTGGGCAAGTCCAGTACCAACCCGATGTGGCGCAAACCGGCGGAGTGGTTCATCTTTGTCTTCCGCGGCAGCCCGCTGTTCATCCAGTTCTTCTTTGCCTACGCCTGCTTCCTCAGCCTGAAAGGCGTCTCCAGCTTCTTTGACCCGTTCACCTCTGCCTGGCTGGGCGCACTGATCGTGCTGTTCTGCAACACCGCCGCCTACTCGGGTGAGATCTTCTACGGTGCGCTGCTGTCGATCCCCAAGGGCGATATCGAGGCCGCGGATGCCTATGGCATGACCGGCTGGACCCGTTTCCGCCGCATCACCTTCCCGACCATGATGCGGCTGGCGTGGCCTGCCTACACCAACGAGGCGATCTTCCTGTTCCACGCCACCACACTGGTGTTCTTCTCGGGCTTCCCGGCCTGGCGGCAGAAGGGCGACGCGCTTTATTATGCCAGCTATTTTGCAGACAAGACCTTCAACCCCTTTGTCCCCTACCCGATCCTGGCCTTCTACTTCATTCTGCTGACTCTTCTGATCATCTCGATCTTCGGCTTCATCAACCGGCGCCTGAACAAGCACCTGCCGCAAGAGCGGCGCAGCAGGACCAGGCTGAAGCTCAACCTGATCCGCTAACCAAGAATGGCTCCTTTGGGAGCCATTTTTTTTCCGGCCCCACGCCTGAGGCCGGAATCCAGGCGCAGCCGGGCCGCATGAAACGCCGTTTTTTTCTGTGGAAACCACAGGAAACGACATCGCTCAAAACTTTTGATCAAATTATCTTGGCGAATGGATTTCCTTGCGCTAGGGTTGGCGCAACGAATTCATGGAGCCCCCTATGGACCTGTCCGCCCTCAAGACCATCCGCATTGCCGCCTGTGACATGAACGGCCAGATGCGCGGCAAGCGCCTGCCTGCCGATATGGCCGACAAGCTGGACAGCGGCGCCGCGCGGATGCCGATCTCCACCCTGAACGTGGACCTCTGGGGCCAGGACATCGACAACAGCCCGCTGGTGTTCGAGACCGGCGACGCCGACGGCATCATGCTGCCCGCCGATCGCGGCGCGGTGCCGATGCCCTGGCTGGCGAACCCCTCCGCCCTGGTCCCGATGATGATGTACTGGGAAGACGGCACCCCCTTCATGGGCGACCCGCGCCAGGTGCTGGCGCATGTGCTCTCCCGGTATGAAGCCCGCGGCTGGTCAGTACTGGCCGCAACGGAGATGGAATTCTGCCTGATCGACGACAGCTGCGACACCCCCCGTCCCGCCGTCAACCCGCAGACCGGCCGCCCGCTGGACCAGCAGTCGGTGCTGTCGATCAGCGAACTGGACGCCTTTGATGCCTTCTTCACCGACCTATACGACGGTGCCGAGGCGATGGGCATCCCCGCCCAATCGGCGATCTGCGAGGCCGGGATGGGCCAGTTCGAGATCAACCTGAACCATCAGAATGCCCTGCGCGCTGCCGATGATGCGTGGCTGTTCAAGGCCTTGGTCAAAGGCATGGCCCGTAAACACGGCTTTGCGGCGACCTTCATGGCCAAACCTTATGCCGAGGAAGCCGGCAACGGCATGCATGTGCATTTCTCCATCGCCGACCAGGACGGCAACAACGTCTTTGACGACGGGTCGGAGCAAGGCTCGGACCTGTTGCGCCACGCAGTGGCCGGCTGCCTGGCAGCGATGCCCGCCAGCACCCTGATCTTTGCCCCGCACGGCAACTCTTACGAACGCCTTGTGCCCGGCGCCCACGCCCCCACCGGCGCTGCCTGGGCTTATGAAAACCGCACCGCCGCCATCCGCATTCCCGGCGGCAGCCCCAAGGCGCGCCGCATCGAACACCGCACCGCCGGCGGCGACATCAACCCCTACCTGATGCTCGCCACCGTGCTCGGCGCCGCCCTGGTCGGCATCGAGGAGCAGATGGAGGCCCCTGCCCCTTCGGACGGCAACATCTATGAAATCGATGGCCTGCCGCAACTGGCCGCCGACTGGGAAACCGCGATCAGCTGGTTTGAAACCGATCCGTTGATTGCCCGCATCCTGCCCAAGGACGCGATCCGCAACCTGGTGATGACCAAGCGCCAGGAGCTGCAACAGTTCGCCGAGCGCCCCGGGGAG
>JBFOLS010000507.1:0-12168 GCA_040830225.1 Leisingera sp. | reverse complement strand
GCGTGGTTCAGTTGTTTGATCCGCGCAAATTCTGGAGGTTAACATGAAAAAACTCGTTATCGCCGCTGCGCTGACCGCTGCTGCTTCGACCGCCACCGCTGGCAACCTGTCCGAGCCGGTCGTTGAACCGCCGGTCATCGTCGAAGAAGCTCAGGGCTCTTCCAGCGGCATCCTGCTGCCCCTGCTGCTGCTGGTTCTGGTTGGCGCAGCCGTCGCAGGCTAATTTCTTTTCGAAATTACGGAAAAGGCGGTGGATTTCCACCGCCTTTTTTGTTGCCTGATTACTAAGCTGCGACGCTTCCGTCAGGTGGCCTCCACCTCCTGCAGGATGCTGTCCAGTGTCGAAGTAACCTGTTGCGCATCCTCAGCCCCGATTGTCAGAGGCGGGCGAATTTTCAGGATGTTGTCCTTGGGGCCTTCGCTGCCGATCAGGATACGGTGATCGCGCAGCCGGTTTTTGACATAGGAGCAGATTGCTGTGGCTTCGGAGCCGTCAGGATTGATCAACTCCAGCCCTAGAAACAGCCCCATGCCGCGGACGTCACCAACACAGGCGTATTTCTGTTCCAGAGATTTCAGTCCTTCGATCAGTTGCGCACCGATCTTACCGGCGTTTTCCTGCAACCCTTCGTCATCAACAATGTCCAACACCTCCTTACCCATACGGCAGGACAGGGTGGAGCCGCCGAACGTCGAGAAAAATTCAATCCCGTTGTCAAAGCTTTCCGCGATGGCCTTGGTTGTGGCCAGCACGCCCAAGGGATGGCCGTTGCCGATGGGTTTGCCCATGACGACGATATCCGGCAGCGCGCCCTGATGTTCGAAACCAAAGTAGTAGTCACCCAGACGGCCGAGCCCGGTTTGCACCTCATCAGCTATGCAGATACCGCCTGCAGCCCGAATTTTCTCATAGACGGCGGCTAAGTAACCCTTCGGGGGAATGATCTGGCCACCAACTGACGGGAAGGTTTCAGCGATGAAGCCGGCAATCCCGTGGCCCTTCTGCTGAAGACTTGCGATGGCCGGATCCACCAGATCGGCGTACTTCTGCGCCCGGTCCGGATCGTCGCGCCGGAAGGAACCGCGGTAGTCATCTGCGACTTCCACCAGCTCCACCCAGTCCGCTTGGCCAACTCCGCCGGGCTTGTTGAACTTGTAAGCAGAGATGTCGATCGCGCCGGTTGTGTTGCCGTGATAGCCGTGATCGGGGGTTACCATACCCTTTGCGCCGGTATGGGCGCGGGCCAGGCGCAGGGCCAGCTCGTTGGCCTCGGTGCCTGAGTTCACAAAGAAACAGACCTCGAAGCGGTCCGGCAGTTTGGACAGGATTTTGTCTGCAAAGGCAGTCTGTGCCGGATGCAGATAGCGGGTGTTGGAGTTCATCCGTTTCAGCTGGTCGGCTGCAACTTCCTGGATGCGGGGATGGGCGTGGCCGACGTGGGGGACGTTGTTGTAGGCGTCCAGATAGGGCCGGCCCCATTCGTCGAACAAATGGTGCTTCCAGCCGCGCATCAGCATCACCGGGTCGCTGTAGGTGAGGCTGAGGTTGCCGCCAAAATGCGCGCGGCGGCCAGCCAGAACTTCGTCCTTGTCAGTGGGGCGGTAGCGGACTTTTTCATCCGGCAGGTTCAGCAGAGCTGACGGGTTCGGGCAGACCGCACGCCACATGTACATTTCGTCAGGATCGCCGACGCCGGGCCAGTCTGCCTCGATGCCTTCGGTGGTCAGGGCCAGCTGGAAGTGCACGTGCGGCGCCCAGCCGCCGTTTTGGCCGGGATCGCCCAGGCGGCAGAATTCCTGCCCTTTCTCCACCACGTCACCGGGTTTCAGGCGTTCGAGGAACTCGGGGTTCAGGTGGCCGTAAAGGGTGTAGAAGGGATCGCCTTCCGGGGTTTCATGGCGCAGGATGATGACGCCGCCATAGTCCAGATGCCCGGCCCGGTACTCGGCGACAAAGACTTCGCCCCGCAAGGGAGCAAACATCGGTGTGCCTGCAGGCGCAAAGGCGTCGACGGCCAGATGCACCGTGCGCCGGTTGCTGGCTTTCCACGGCCCCTTGCGGAACGCCGGTTCTGCGTAGATCAGCCGCGGTTCGTGATAGTAGCCGAGCCAGATGCGGCCATTGTCCTCAAACTCCTCACCGACCTTGGCGGCTTCCTCCAGCGGCATGTGAAACGGGTTTTGCGGCCAGGTGGAGTTTTCGACAGACAGCGAACCCATCGGCGCATCCGTCAAGTCCTCGCCCATTAGCTGAGCGAAACTGCCGCGTTCCTGCTCCAGCCAGGCCATCACCCGGTCGGCGCCCTCGACCACTGGCAGGCCGCAGGCAGCCCTCAGCCGTGCAGTCAGCAGCCCGCCATGCAGCGCGTTGCCTTCAAGGAACCGCCAGGCCGGCGCTTGGGAGATCGTTACGTAGGGATCGTCCGGGTTGTCCGCCGCCATCAGGGTCGAGTTTACAACGCTGACCGCCAGCCGGGTCCGCATCAGCACCCAGATCATGTCCACCTCGGCAGGTGTCAGCGGATAGGTCTCGTGATAACCAGCCACCAACGCCGCTAGCGCCGCTTCAGGCGCAGCATGGTCCAGCACGATATAGGCGGCGGCAATCGCCAGGTCGCAGACCCGCGGCGCGGCGCACATATCGCCGAGGTCGATCAGGCCGGACACCTGGCGCGGCTCTTCCAGCTTGCCCGCTACCATGATGTTGTAGTCGTTGGCGTCATTGTGGATGGCTTGCTTAGGAAGAGCGCTTAAAGCAGGCTCTAATTTGGCAAATTCCGCTGAGATCTCTTCCAGAATCGCACGGCGCGCCGGGTCGCTGACACAGGAGAGCTGACCACTGATCCAGCCTGCGCGCATCAGGTCCCATTTGAAGTCGCGCTCCAGCCCCTGGTGCTTAAAATCCACCAGTGCCTTGGCTGAGCCGCCCAGAACCTGGCCGATCTCATGAATCAGCGCATCGCTTTTGGGTTCAGCCTTGGCATAGCAGCGGCCAGGCAGCTGGTTCAGAAGCCAGACCAGCCGCTCCTTGCCATCCTCGTCTGTGATAGCCAGCAGCGACGGGCCGTCGGCAGAGGCAATCACCCGTGGGCAGGGCAGATCAGGCTGGCGCGCGGCGATATGCTCGAGTGCTTTCACCTGCATGTCGACCAGCCAGGTCTCGCAACCGGGGCGCATGGCTTTCAGGATATATCCCCGGCCATCAGCCCCTTTGGCCAGGAAATTCAGGTCGTATTCCCCGTCCAGGCGGGTCAGCTCCGCCTCGATGCCCCAATGCTGTTTCAGTGCGGCTGCCCAATGCGCATGCGTCATCCAAACTCTCCCCGGTCTGCCGGTGTGCCCGGCGATCCAATATTGGATCCTATTTGGACCGGGACGGGCGTTTAGTCCAGCCAGCCTTTTAGGTTCTGCTCGATTACGCCTGCCAGTGCCGCAACGTGATCCTCATCATCGTTGAGGCAGGGGATGTAGAGGAAGTCTTCACCGCCCGCGTGCTCAAAGCTCTCGCGGATCTCTTCGTTGATCTCTTCCAGGGTTTCGATGCAATCGGCGGAGAAGGCCGGTGCGATCACCGCGATGTTCTTCTTGCCCTCTTTGGCCAGGGTGGCGACGTGATCGACGGTATAGGGCTTCAGCCATTCCTCAGGGCCGAACACCGACTGGAAGGTGGTGGTGATCTGGGTGTCGTCCCAGCCCAGCCGCTCCTTCAGCAACCGCGTCGTCTTCTGGCACTGGCAATGGTAGGGATCGCCCTGCATCAAGTAGCGCTTGGGCATCCCGTGATAGGAGACCACCAAGATATCGGGGCGCTTCTCAGCCTTGCTATAGGCTTCCTCGACCGAGCGCGCCAAGGCGTCGATATAGGCGGGCTGGTCGAAATACGGCTCGATCGTGCGGGCGGCAGGCTGCCAGGGCTCCTCCATCAATGCGCGGAAGAACTGATCATTGGCGGTGCCGGAGGTGGCGCCGGCATATTGCGGGTAGAGCGGCACAAACAGGATCTTCTGGCAGCCGGCCTTTACCATTTCCCGCACCTTGGACTTGGTCGATGGGTTGCCGTAACGCATGCAGAAATCGACCATCACCTGATCGCCGTAGCGCGCTTTCATCACCTCCGCCATCTTGGCTGTCTGGTCCTTGGTGATGGTCATCAGGGGGCTCTCGCCCTTGTCGTGGTTCCAGATCGACTTGTAGGCCGCGCCCGAGGAAAACGGTCGCTTGGTCAGGATGATCAGCTGCAGCAGCGGCTGCCACTTCCAGGACGGGTAGTCGATCACCCGCTTGTCGGACAGGAACTCGCTCAGATACCGGCGCATGGGCCAGTAGGAATAGTCATCCGGGGTGCCGAGGTTAGCCAGCAGGATGCCAACCTTCTCTGCAGGGACCTTGGGGTGGTCGGCAGGGGCGTGGGCAGGGCAATTTGCGGTCCGGGCGGCGTCCAGCATGGGCAGGTCCTGTGGGGCTTGGAATTCGGTGAACGAGGGGAAGTTACTGTCTTTACGGGCGAAAGGCCAATTGGATCACATTGGCGAAGTCATAGGTGCAGATTATCGGGATCAGAGCTTGGATTCCGGCACTTTCAGCGCATCGGCCAGCCGCATCTGTGCGGAGCCGGGGCGCAAAGGTTTCTGCTGGCTGTCCGAGGGCGACCAGCCGGTTAGGCAGACCAGCTCGAAAGTGGCGGGCAGCCGGCCTTCGGCATTGGCGAAGTGTTCGCGGTAGATGTGGTCTGCCAACTGAAACAGCGCCCGCGGCGCCGGGCGTTTCAGGCGCTGGGTGAGCACGTTGGACTCGCCCATACCGCGCAGATCGTGGATCAGGTGGGTCAGGTCGCGGTATTCGGCCGTCAGCGGCACCAGATCGGCCACCGGCAGGGCAAAGCCTGCCCGCTGCAACAGCCCGCCCAGGTCCCTGATCTCTCCCATTGGAGCGACCCGCGGCGACAGTCCGCCCATGACGATAGTCTCGGCCTCGGCCATGGCGGCGCGCAGTTCATGCAGGGTCTGGCCGCCCAGCATCAAAACCAGCAAAAGGCCGTCTTCCTTCAGTGCGCGGCGGCATTGAATCAGCTGACCGACCGGGTCGTTGGCCCAATGCAGGCTCATCGCATGGATCACCACATCATGCGCGTCTGCTTCCAGCGCCAAGAAATCGTCGTCCAGGACAACTTTGGCTCCTGGCGCGAACCCGTCCCAAACCTCAGGAAACGGGCTGATCACGGCTGGAGCTGTAAAGGTTCTGTTAACCAAGCTCAGGCGATCCTCAACTTCGTCCCGTGCCATCTGATGGAGGAACAAAGCGTCTGCGCGTCGGCGGGCACGGCGGGCTGCCAGGGTGCGGCGGTCAAAAAGCTGCTGAGGTGCTTGCGTCATGGGGGCTATTTAGATGCTGCTGACAAGGATTCAAACCGCTGTTTCACTGATTTATCCGCCGCAATGTATGGGTTGCGGCGGACTGGTCGAAAGCGATTTCAGCCTGTGTGGTGCTTGCTGGTCCGAAATACATTTCATTAGCGGCACTGTTTGCGAGGGTTGCGGCGTGCCGTTGCCGGGCGAGACTGACGGCTTCCGGTTGGAGTGCGACAGCTGCCTGCGCCACCCGCGGCCGTGGAGCCAGGGACGATCTGCGCTGCTTTATGAAGGGCAGGGGCGCAAGCTGGTATTGGGATTGAAACATGGGGACAGGACCGAGATTGCCCGGACGGCAGCGGCCTGGCTGGAGCGGGCAGCGCAGCCGCTCTTGCAGGATGAGCCGCTGCTCTGCCCGGTGCCGCTGCATTGGACGCGTCTGCTGAAACGCAAGTTCAACCAGTCCGCGCTGCTAGCCGGGGAGTTGGCGAGACGCACTGGATTGGAGCACTGCCCCGACCTGTTGCAAAGGACCCGCAAAACACCCGCGCTGGAGGGGAAGACGCGGGACCAGCGCTATCAGTTGCTGGGAACGGCGATCAGTGCGCATCCGCGCCGGCTGGAACAGGTCAGGGGACGCGTTGTCATGATCGTGGATGACGTGATGACCTCCGGCGCGACGCTCAGCGCCTGCACCGATGCTTGCCTGCAGGCGGGCGCGGCAGAAGTGCGGGTGGCGGTGCTGGCCCGGGTCACGCAAGCGTGAGGCAAACCGCCACCCTCTGGCAATTGTTGCAATGAGACCCCAATTCCTCCAAAACCTTGCAAACCAGATCATGGGGTCCTGAATGAAAACCGTTGAAATCTACACCTCGCCTCTCTGCGGCTTTTGCCACGCGGCCAAGCGGCTGCTGAACCAGAAAGGCGTCAGCTTTTCCGAAGTCAACGTTTTGGCAGAGCCGGGCCGCAAGGCTGAGATGATCGAGCGTGCCAACGGCGGCCGCACTGTGCCGCAGATCTTTATTGGTGAGACCCATGTCGGCGGCTGCGACGATCTTTTTGCGCTGGAGCAGGCGGGCAAGCTCGACCCGCTGCTGGCGGCCTGAACCCGGAGACCTGATATGCGCACAGCTTTGCTGCAGATGACATCCACCGACATTCCGGCCGAAAACCTGGAAACGGTGAAGGTAATGATGGCAGAGGCTGTGCGCGGCGGGGCGGGCTTTGTGCTGACCCCCGAAGTCACAAATTGCCTCTCCGGCAGCCGGACCCACCAGAACGGGGTCCTGTGCCACGAGGAAGACGATCCGACGCTGGCCGCCCTGCGCGATGAGGCGGCAAAACACGGCGTCTGGCTGCTGCTGGGGTCGCTGGGTATCAAGACGCACGACGATGACGGGCGTTTTGCCAACCGGCAGTTCCTGATTTCCCCTAGCGGTGAAATCAAGGCACGCTATGACAAGATCCACATGTTTGATGTGGAGGTCACGCCCGAGGAAACCTACCGCGAGTCTGATGGCTACCGCCCGGGCACCCAGGCGGTTGTGGCGAAAACACCCTTTGCCAATATCGGCATGACCATCTGCTATGACGTGCGGTTTCCGCATTTGCACCGGGCGCTGGCCAAGGGCGGAGCGCAGATCATCACCGCACCTGCGGCGTTCTCCTATGTCACCGGGGCCGCGCATTGGCACTCGCTGCTGCGCGCTCGCGCGATCGATACCGGCTGCTTCGTGCTGGCACCGGCTCAGACCGGCAAACACCCGGCCTCCCGCGGGCCCAGCCGCAAGACCTACGGCCACTCACTGGCCGTGGCGCCTTGGGGTGAAGTGCTGGCCGATGCCGGTCAGGAAACCGGCGTGACTTTCGTTGATCTCGACCTCGAAAAAGTGGCAGAAGCACGCAAGCGCGTGCCTTCCCTGACCCACGACCGGGAGTTTGACGGACCCTAATGGACGAGACCAATTCCCTGGCGGTATCGCTGTTCAGCGAGATACTCATGGCTGACCAGCTGGCCCGGTCACGCCTCTCCAAAGTGCTGCCCAAGGGAATGGAGTTGTCGCATTTTTCGGTATTGAATCATTTGGCCCGCGCAGGGCTGGAGCGTTCGCCTGCACAGCTGGCCAAGGCGTTTCACGTGACCCGCGGGGCAATGACCAACACGCTGAACAAGCTGGAGGTTGCCGGCTACATCCATGTCCGTCCCGACTGGGACGACGCGCGCCGCAAAATGGTGGCAATCAGCCCGGCCGGCAAACAGGCCCGCGATGCGGCGCTGGCGGGGATCATTCCGGTGATTTCCGAAGTGGTTGGTGAACTGGGCAGTGATAGGGTCCGCGCCACGTTGCCAATTCTGCGCGAACTGCGCGGCAAGCTGGAGGAAAGCAGCTGAACCCATCCGCCTGAGATGCGGGTGTTTCGATAAGTGTATGAAAAATAAGAAGGACACCTGCAAGCAGGCGTCCTTCTTCCCCATCAGTCCCCATCAATCCGTGAGTGGCGGTCTCGAAAACCTTTGGGCGGACCCACCAGTAACGGTGGCAAGCATTCACTCAGTTCAGGGGCTTGGCCCCAACACGGGCCGGAAAATATTCCAAATCCGCTATCTAACGATAGCAAGCACCGCCCGGCTGCTAAAGAGTGCATTGGGATTACCACCTATCCTTTAGGATAGGCGGCTGGTTTCGGATCCTTAAAGCGCGGCCGTCAGCTGGGTTTCACGCTTGAGGTCACATAGTTCACCGACAAGTCGCGTTCAGAAATGGACCAATTCCAAGTGATCGGATTGAATACGAACCCCTTTCGGTCGACAGGGTTGAGGCCCGCGTTGCGCAGAAGTTCGAACAACTCATCCGGGGTGATGAACTTTGACCATTCATGGGTGCCGCGCGGCAGCCAGCGCATGATCACTTCGGCGCCGACAATTGCCACCGCAAAGCTTTTGGGGTTGCGGTTGATGGTGGAGCAGATCAGCAGCCCGCCGGGTTTCAGCAGCTGCTGGCTGGCGGTGAGGAAGCCCAGCGGATCGGCGACATGCTCCACCACTTCCATGTTCAGCACCACATCAAACTGTTCGCCTGCCGCGGCGAGGGCCTCGGCGGTGGTGTGGCGGTAGTCGATCTCCAGCCCGGATTGCTCGGCATGGATGCCCGCCACCGGCAGGTTGCCCTCGGCAGCGGCGGCGCCAACAACGGGGGCGCCCAGCCGCGCCATCGGTTCGCTCAGCAGACCGCCGCCGCAGCCGATATCCAAGAGGCGCAGCCCTTCGAACGGGCGCTGCGACGTGAGGCTACGGCCAAACTCGCCGGCGATCTGGCTGGTAATGTAATCCAGACGGCATGGGTTCAGCATATGCAGCGGCTTGAACTTGCCGTTCGGATCCCACCACTCAGCCGCCATCGCCTCGAATTTGGCGACTTCCGCAGGGTCGACTGTGGATTGATGCGCTTGCATTCCTGTCTCCGTGTGCTCTTTTGTAGTCTGACGTTTCACTAAGGTCAGTAATGGATAGATACCCGGACCAAAAGCGCGCTGTGCATTATCTTTACCCGCCGGTCGAGCCCTTTGACCAGCGCATGATCGACGCAGGCCAGGGGCACCGCATATATGCCGAGCAAAGCGGCAATCCCAATGGCATTCCCGTGATCGTCTGCCATGGCGGCCCGGGCGGCGGCAGCAGCCCGGCGATGCGGCGTTATTTCGACCCGGATGTGTACCGAATCATCCTGTTTGACCAGCGCGGTTGCGGGCGGTCCCGTCCTTATGCGTCCTGCGAAGACAACACCACCTGGCATCTGGTCGCCGACATGGAGCTGATTCGCCGCCAGATCGGTATCGAGTCCTGGATTCTGTTCGGCGGCAGCTGGGGGGCTACCCTGGCGCTGATCTATGCCCAGACCCACCCGGACCGGGTGCAAAACATCATCCTGCGCGGCGTGTTCCTGATGACCAAGGGGGAGCTGGACTGGTTCTATGGCGGCGGTGCCGGCAAGTTCTGGCCCGAAACCTGGGCCAAATTTGTGTCGCTGGTGCCGGATTCCGAACGGGGTGACTTGATCGGGGCCTACAACAAGCGGCTGTTTTCCGGGAACCTGGATGAGGAGGTGCGCTTTGGCCGGGCTTGGTCGGCTTGGGAGAACGCGCTGGCCTCGGTGCATTCTAATGGCCAGAGCGGTGAAAGCCCCGGCGACTATGCCCGCGCCTTTGCCCGGCTGGAGAACCACTATTTCAGCAATCACGGCTTCCTGGATTACGACGGTCAGATCCTCGCCAACATGGGGCGGATCTCGCATGTTCCCGGGGTGATCGTGCAGGGACGCTATGACATGATCTGCCCGCCGTCCTCTGCCTGGAAACTGAACGAACTGTGGCCAAATGCGGAGTTGAAGATGGTACGCAATGCCGGCCATGCTTTGTCGGAGCCGGGAATCAGCGCTGAGCTGGTCCGGGCGATGGACCGGATTGCAGGGGAGCTTGTCCGATGACGCGCATCGACCGCCGCGCGCTTTTCACTTCGGGTGCTGCTGCCGCCTTGCTGGCGGCGGCCGGCGGGTCGGTCAATGCTGCACCCAAGGCCGGAGGTGTGCTGCGCCTGGCGGTGCCGCGTGACGGCGGGATGCTGGAGCAGGCGGCTCGAGGAGCGGTCTATGACACGCTCACCGAAATTTCCCCCGATGGGCTGCTCCGCGGCGAGCTGGCCACGGCCTGGCAGTCTACGCCGGATGCGCTGACCTGGACCTTCGACATGCGCGAGGGAGTGGCTTTCCATGATGGCACGCCGCTGACGGCAGAGGATGCTGTCGCATCGCTTGCCACCCTAGGCATTAAAGGAACGGAAGTGCAGGCGATCACCGCGCTGGGCAGCCAACAGCTGTTGGTGGAGCTGTCGCAGCCCAATCCGCATCTTCCTTATCTGCTGGCCGGCACCGATCAGATGATTGCGCCCGGCGGCCAATTGCCGGTGCCTCTGGCAGAAGCAGTGGGGACCGGCTGCTACAAGGTTGAACGCGGTCGGGAAGGCCGTCACTTCCGAGCCTCCAAAGTGGCTGATCACTACAAATCCGGCACGGCCGGCTGGGCGGATACGGTTGAGATCATCGTGATCCCTGATGCCGCAGTCCGGGCCGAGGCGCTGCGTGACGGTTATGTCGATGTGGCGGCCCTGCCGGAACCGCGCGGCCTGCTGAAGCGGGGCGAGTTTCTGTATCATCCTTCTTCCAGCAATATGGCGCTGGCGGCCCGGCACACCGTCGGAATTCCCCGCAAGGTGGGTCAGCGTTCAGCTCTGGACGATGGCCGCATTGCCGAGCGCTGGTGGCTGGCCTAGGAAGCCTGTTTGGGGGAGGCTTTTGGCGGCCGTCCCCCTGCTCGATATTCTCAGCTTTCCTGACGGATGTAGGCGATCACGTTCTGGATATCCTCATCCTTTTTCAGCCCGCGGAACCCCATACGGTTGCCTGGCACCAGCCCCTTGGGATCGGCCAGGAAGGCTGCCAGCTGATCTTCGCTCCAGGTCAGGTTGGCCTCCTGAAAGGCGTTTGAGTATTTGAACCCGTCGGCGGCGGCTGAACCGGTGCCGATGATGCCGTGCAGGCTGGGGCCTGCGCCGTTCTTGCCTTCGTCAAAGCTGTGGCAGGCCTGGCATTTGCGGAACACTTTCTTGCCTTTGGCCGGATCGCCGGCGAGTGCAACTTCAACCTGTTCCTGGGCGGGTGCCGCTTGCGGCGTATCGCCATCGCTTTCAAAGACAAAGCGGGCGGTCACCGGGACTGTGCGGGTAATGCCAGAGAGCTTGGCCAATTCCTGCAGAATGTCGACGCCTTTGGTCAGGCCCGCGTCCTCTACGCCCAGAAACAGCAGATCGTTGGTCGAGACCATAACCTTTCGTCCCGACAGGCGGGCCACGAACAATTCGGTTTCCACTGCAATTTCGCGGCCCAGAAGGCTCAGCTTGCCTTCCACATCCGCCACCATGGTGCCGCCGGCGGGCAGTGCCTCCAGCGCAGCCATGTCGACCTGCGCCGTCAACGTGGCTTCACTCGCGCCTTTGAACACATGTTCGATCATGCGCTCGTTGCGGATGTCGATGAAGGTTTCCACCGATGGCAGCGAAATCGATACGCTCACCGCGCCGTCCTTGCTCACCGTGCCGGACAGCTCCTCAAAACTGTTCACTTCACCGACGCTGTCCTTCTTGATCGAACCATACGCGAGTTTGGAGCTGGCGCCGTCCAGCACCCAGCCGCCTGCCAGCGCTGCCTGGCCTGCCAAAATGAGCGCTGCAACAGAAACGCCACGAAACAGTGAGTTGAGCATCCTATGTCCTTCCGATTATCAATGTCCTTGCGGCGCGGTGTTTCGGCCGGCCCTGGGATCAAAACACGGCAGGAGCGCGGATTATTCGCTGGTTCGGCAAAAAATCGGCTGAGGACGAGATCCGGGAAGGGATAAGTCCCCTTTACCCGCGGCTGTGGCGGTTCTGCCTGATGCAGACCGGGCGGCGGGACCGGGCAGACGATCTTGCGCAGATGACCTGCCTTCGCGCGCTGGAGAAACACGCAGGATACGAGGCGGGAACGCATCTGGACCGCTGGCTGTTCCGCATGGCGCACCGGCTGTGGCTGAACGAACTGCGTGCAACCGCGGTGCGCACCGGTGGCGGGCTGGTGGCGCTGGAAGAAACCGAGATCCCGGATCAGCGCGCAAACACGGAAACGAATATTTTTGCCCGTGAGGTGTTTTCAAAGATAGGGGAACTGCCCGAAAGCCAGCGGGTCACGGTTCTGCTCGTCTATGTCGAAGGCTTTGCCTACAAGGAGGC
>JBFOLS010000506.1:0-10344 GCA_040830225.1 Leisingera sp. | reverse complement strand
TCCCACTTCTTCTCGCTCATCAGCTTGACGGCTTTCTCGCAGCCCACCCGGCAGGGGGTGCACTGGCCGCAGCTTTCGTCTTCGAAGAAGCGCAGCATGTTCAGCGCCGCGTCGCGGGCCGAGTCCTGATCGGACAGAACCACCACAGCAGCGGAGCCGATGAAGGTGCCGTGCGGCTGCAGCGTGTCGAAATCGAGCGGAACGTCATTCATCGACGCAGGCAGAAGCCCCGAGGAGGGGCCGCCCGGCTGATACGCCTTGAAGGCGTGGCCATCCAGCATGCCGCCGCAGGCCTCGATGATATCGGTGATGGTGGAGCCGGCAGGCAGCAGGTGCACGCCCGGGTTCTTCACGCGGCCCGACACCGAGTAGCTGCGCAGGCCCTTGCGGCCGTTCTTTTCAACCGAGTTCAGGCATTCCGGGCCTTCACGGTTGATCTTGCAGACCCAGTAAAGGGTTTCCACGTTATGGACCAGGGTCGGACGGCCGAAAACACCGACCTGCGCCACAAACGGCGGACGGTGGCGCGGCTCGCCGCGCTTGCCTTCGATCGACTCGATCATCGCGCTTTCTTCACCGCAGATGTAGGCCCCTGCCCCGCGGCGCAGGTCGATGTAACCCTCTTCGACGATGCCGGCGTCTTCCAGCGCCTTGATCTCACGGCGCAGAATTTCCAGCACGGCCGGGTATTCGTCGCGCATGTAGATAAAGGCCTTCTCGGCCTCGACTGCCCAGGCCGCCATCAGCATGCCTTCCAGGAAGACATGCGGGGTACGCTCCAGGTAGTAGCGGTCCTTGAAAGTGCCGGGTTCGCCTTCGTCACCGTTCACGGCCAGATAGCGCGGGCCTTCGTTGGCGCGCACAAAGCCCCATTTGGTGCCGGAGGGGAAGCCAGCGCCGCCCAGACCGCGCAGGCCGGCTTCTTTGACTTTCGCCTGAACCGCTTCCCAGTCGCCATTGGAACGCAGGTCTTTCAGCGTGGCATAGCCGCCTTCCGCCTCATAAGCTGCAAAGGTCTCATACTCGGGCACATGCGCGTGGGTGTCATCTGCCGCAATCGCCGCTTCCACCTTCTCGACGGTGGCGTGGTCGATGTGGTTGTGGCCGATTTCCAGCACCGGCGCGGTGTCGCAGCGGCCCATGCAAGGTGCGCGCAGCACGCGGACCTGGCTTGCATCCAGACCGTCTTCCAGCGCCTTCTGCAGCTGCTGGGCGCCTGCCAGTTCGCAGGACAGCGAGTCGCAAACGCGGATGGTCAGCGCCGGCGGCGGGGTTTCGCCTTCTTTCACCACGTCAAAGTGGGCATAGAAGGTCGCCACCTCGTAAATCTCCGCCTGGCCCAGGCGCATCTCTTCGGCCAAGGCCCGGATATGCGCCGCGCTCAGGCAGCCGTATTTGTCCTGAATCAGGTGCAGGAACTCGATCAGGAGGTCACGGTTGCGCGGGCGGTCCCCCAGCAGTTCCTGAACCTCGCTCAGCGCAGCGTCATCGACCTGGCGGCCCTTCGGGGTTTTGCGCCCCTTGCCGCGGCCGGACTTCCATACGCCCTTGCTATCATCCAATGGTGCCATGGGATCCTCCAGTCAGCACGTCTTTCATTCCGGAATGCCATCAGAAATGAATATCGTCAAATCTAGAAAACCGATTGCACGATAAGGATTGCTTATCACGCCATTTGCGGCATCCCGCGGTCTACAAACGTCGCAACTACCTCTTTCAGGGCCTGAACCGTGGTCAATTCCGGCGTTCTGTCCAAGGTCGCAATGCAAATCGGCCGGGATTGGTCCGGCTCGATCAGCGACAAAACCCGGGTTCCGCCGAGTTCGCCCAGCGCCTGCATCAGCGCACGCGGCAGAATCGTTGCCACCGATCCTTCTCGCGCCATCACCATCGAGGCCATGAAGCCGTTGGATTCGGAGACGATCTCGGGCTTCAGACCCAGGTCGGCAAAGATCCGGTCCAGGATACGCCGGTTCTGCATCTGCTGGTCCAAAAGGCTTAGCGGCAATTCCGCCGCCTCGGCCCAGCTGATTTCATCACCGCGGCCTTCCACCATCTCTTCGGGCGCCAGCAGCACATAGCTTTCTTCATAAAGCGGCTGCACCGTCACCAGTTCCCGGCCCATGCTGTCGGCATAGGTAATCCCGGCGTCAATTGTACCATCATAAAGCCGCTGCTGGATAGCCAGCGAGGTGGTCACCTCGACCCGGGCAAGAATCCGCGGATAGGCCTGATGCACCTGATCAACCAGCTGCGCAGCCCATGCTGTGGCAGTCGGCACCACTCCCAGCACCAGATTGCCCGTGACCTCACCGCGCGAGGCCGCGATCTCCTGCTCCAGCGCCTTGGCATCATCCAGAATCGACCGTGCCCGGCGCACGATCATCATGCCCTCTTCGGTCAGTCCCTGGAACCGGTTGGCCCGGCGCACGATGGACAGCCCCAACCGCTCTTCCAGATTCCGGATCCGCATTGAAAACGCGGGCTGCGACATGCCGCAATCCGCGGCCGCCTTGGCAAAATGCTGATGCCGCGCCAGCGCGGTCAGCAGCTGAAGGTCCTTGAGCTCTATCATGACCGGACTTTACGCCGCTGCCGGCAACCCGTGCAATGGGCGTGGGGTGCGCTCAGGTCTCGCCTTGAGTTTCCGCCGCATGCATCGCTGCGCCATACAGTTCGGTCAGCTCTTCCAGCGCCTCTGCCGCGCTTTCCAGCCGCCCGGCCAGATCCGGGTGCCCGGCTAGCACCTGCAGCAGCAGGCGCTCGCGGACGCCTTGCATTTCCTCCGACACCTGCGCCCCGTCCGCTGTCAGGCTGTAGGTGACGCCTGAGCGGCCCGCGCCCTGTTTCGAAGTCAGTCCGGCCGAGGCCAGCTTGCGAAGGGAATACTGGATGTTGGGGATATCGATGCGGTTTGTTGCGCGGGCCAGCTCCTTGATCGACTTGGAACGGCCGCGGCTGCCGATCAGCGTCAGCAGAGTGATCTCGGCACCGGTCAGCGGCACGCCGCTTACCTGCTCGAAACATCCGGCCTGCCAGCGGATCAGGCCTTCGCCCGCCCGCTGCACCGCCATTTCCAGTTTGTGAAGGCCGGCAGCAGGCTGCACTTCCTCCGCTGGGGCCTCAGCCAAGCCGCTGCCCAGAAACGGATCTAAGGAAGGGTCTACTTTGTTATCCAAGGAACAACTCCAATAAGAACAAATTTTGACTGCCCGGAGGCAAAAACCACGGATCATGCAGCGGAAACCGCCGACACGACCGGCCCGGACAGCCCGCAAACCTCAAGTCCATCAGGCGGCCACGGATTTTCCGGGGAAATCCAACTCAAATTGAGCACAACATATCCATCCAAACCGGCCAAACATCAATACCCGCCTTGCAAACTCTATTACAACCTGACCGGCAGTGAAAATCATTCCCGCCGCTGCTTGCCGAAGGGGCTGCAGCTTCGGCATAGTCGGCAGAAGACCGGGGAAAACCAATGCAGCCTGACACCGCCGAAATAGCCGTCCTGGTAACACCGCATTTCAACATGGCGGCGACCTTGGCTTTTCTCGATCCGTTCCGGGCCGCGAACTACCTTGGCGGACGTCAGCATTTCCGCTGGCGGATAGCAACTGAGGAGGGCGGCCTCTGCCGGGCCAGCAACGGACTGGAGATCGCGGTGGAGCCGCTGCAGGCGCTGGCCCAGACGCAGCCGGATCTGGTGGTTGTCTCCAGCAGTTGGACGCCCGAGGCATTCACCAGCGCGCCGCTGCTGGCGGCGATCCGGCGGTTCGCCCGCTCCGGCAGCTATATCGGCGGGCTTGATACTGCAGCCTTCATCCTGGCCGAAGCCGGCCTGCTGAAGGACCGCCGCGCCACGGTGCATTACGAGCACATCGACGCCTTCGGGGAAAAATACCCGCAAGTGGAGGTCTGCGAGGACCTGTTTGTGCATGAAGGCAGCACCGGCACCTGCTGCGGCGGCGCGGCTGCCGGCGAGTATGCACTGTTCCTGCTGCGCAGCATGGCCGGGGATGCACTGGCCAGCGATTGTGCGAAATACCTGTTTCACAGCACCGTCCGCGGCCCTGGCGCCCACCAGACGGATGAGCATCTTGAGCCGCTGGGCAACACTGCACCGGCCAAGCTGCGCAAGGCGATCGAGATCATGGAGCAGCATCTGGAGGCCCCGGTCACCATTCCGGAACTCTGCCGGATGGCCGGTGTTTCCCAGCGCCAGCTGAACCGGCTGTTTCAGGAGAGTGTCAGAACCAGCCCGCAGCTCTATTACCGCGACATCCGGCTGGACCGGGCCCGCGGGCTGGTCACCCAAACCGAACTGCGGATGTCCGAAATCGCCCTGGCCTCGGGCTTTTCCAGCCAGGTGCATTTCTCCCGCGCCTACAAGAAACGCTTCGGCCTGCCCCCGGCCCGCGATCGGGTGGAGAGCCGCGTGCCCTTCGAGTTCCGGGCCTGGCCGATGTACCGTTTTGAAGGCTCAGATTAAAATGGCGAATAAGATCAAACCGACGGCAAACAAAATGCATTCACCGCGGTGATTTGTGGCGGATCATACCGGGGAGCGGAGCGTTCCAACGGAGTGATCGACATGACGGGCCAGCCATCGCCAGCGCAATTTGCAGCAATCGGACAGGGATATTCAGCGGATGCAGGGAACTCGCTGTCTTTGCAGGCCGACGCATATACCCGGGCCGAGTGGTTTTCAGCCGACCAGCGGGAAATCCTCGCCAAGTCCTGGCAGTGGGTGTGCCATGTGGAAAAGCTGCGCGAGCCCGGCGCCTTTGTCACCGCCGAGATCGCCGGTCAGCCGGTCGCCGTGGTGCGCGGCCGCGACGGCGCCCTGCGCGCCTTCTACAACGTTTGCAAGCACCGCGCGCACGAGCTGTTGAGCGGCGAAGGCAACACAACCCGCATCATGTGCCCCTATCACGCCTGGGTCTACAAGCTGGACGGCCAGCTGGTCCGCGCTCCGGAGACCGAGCATCTGGAAAACTTCAGCACCGGCGATATCTGCCTGGATCAGGTGCAGGTGGAAGAGTTCGCAGGCTTCATTTATGTCAATCTCGACCCGTCTGCGCCGCCGCTGCACAAACAATCAGGCGACCTGGAAACCGAAATCCGCCACTGGGCACCGGATATCGACCAGCTGACCTTCGGCCACCGGCTGACCTATGACATCAAGTCGAACTGGAAAAATGTCGTCGACAATTTCCTGGAGTGCTACCACTGCCCCACCGCGCACAAGGATTTCTGCGACCTGGTGGACATGGACACCTACAAGGTGACCACCTACGGCATCTACTCCAGCCATATGGCCGAGGCTGGCAAGGGCGCAAACACCGCCTATGACGTCTCCAACGCCACGGTCCGCACCCACGCGGTCTGGTGGCTGTGGCCAACCACCTGCCTGATGCGCTACCCGGGCCGGTCCTCGATAATCGTGCTCAACATCATCCCCGTCGGGCCGGACCGGACACTGGAAACCTACGACTTCTTCCTGGAAACCCCGGAGCCCGACCAGATGGAGCTGGATGCGATCCGCTATCTCGACGAGGTGCTGCAGCGCGAGGACATCGCCATCTGCGAAAGCGTGCAGCGCGGGATGAACACGCCTGCCTTTACCCAGGGCCGCATCGTGAATGACCCGACCGGTTCCGGCAAATCCGAACATGCTGTGCATCATTTCCACGGGCTGGTGCTGGACGCCTACGCGCAGGCGGCACTGTGAGGCGGCCCAATATCCTGGTCGTGATGGCCGACCAGCTGGCGCCCCACTGGACCGGCGCCTATGGCCATCCGGTTGCCAAGACCCCGCATATGGATGCGCTCGCCGCCCGCGGCATGCGCTTTGATGCGGCTTATTGCAACTCGCCGCTCTGCGCGCCCTCGCGGTTTGCCTTTATGTCCGGCCAGCTGATCAGCCGCATCGCGGCCTACGACAACGCCAGCGAGTTCCGCGCCTCGGTGCCGACCTTTGCCCATTACCTGAAGGCACTGGGCTACCGCACCTGCCTGTCGGGCAAGATGCATTTTGTCGGCCCCGACCAGAAACACGGGTTTCAGGACCGCATCACCACTGACATCTATCCGGCCGATTTTGCCTGGACACCCGACTGGGAAGCCCCGGACGAGCGGATCGACAAGTGGTACCACAACATGCAGACGGTCAAGGAAAGCGGCGAAGCCATTGCCACCTTCCAGACCGACTATGACGACGAGGTCGAATTCGCCGCCCGCCGCTGGCTGATCGACCGCGGACGCGACCGCGCCGCAGGGGATGAGGCGCCGTTTCTGATAGTGGCCAGCTTCATCCACCCGCACGACCCCTATGTGGCCAAGCCCGAATGGTGGAACCTCTACTCAGATGACGGCATCCCGATGCCGGAGTTTACTTTAGCCCCTGAAGATCAGGACCCCTTCTCCCGCCGGGTGATGGACGGGATCGAGGCCAGCTATGTGCCCTTGAGCGAGGAAGAAATCCGTCGCGCCCGCCGCGCCTATCTGGCCAATGTCAGCTATTTCGACAGCAAGGTCGGTGCGATGGTGAAGGCGCTGGAGGATACCGGCGAACTGGACAACACCATTGTCGTTGTCACCGCCGACCACGGCGACATGCTGGGCGAGCGCGGCCTGTGGTACAAGATGAACTTCTTCGAACACTCAGCCCGGGTGCCGCTGATCATGGCCGGGCCCGGGGTGGCACAAGGAACTGCTGCCAATGCCTGTTCCCTGCTGGATCTGCTGCCAACATTTACCGAGATCGGCGGCGGAGATGAAACGCTCTTTGGCGAACCCGTCGATGGCCGTTCGCTGATGCCGCTGGCGCGCGGTGAAGCAGATACCGTCGACGAGGCGATCGGCGAATACTGTGCCGAGATGACACCCTACCCAGTGTTCATGATCCGGCGCGGGCCGCTGAAATACATCCACTGCGACCCGGACCCGCCGCAGCTTTATGACCTGGCCCGGGATCCGCTGGAGACCCGGAACTTAGCCAGCGACCCATACTACGCAGCCATTGCCGTGGGTTTTGCGTCCGAGGTTGCCCAGCGCTGGAACAGCGAGCAGCTGCGCGCGGACGTCATCGCGACCCAGAAATCCCGCCGTGCGCTGCATGCCGCCATGGAGGCCGGCGCCGGCGAGGCCTGGGACTACAACCCGCCGCGCGACGCAAGCCAGGAATACGTGCGCAACAATATGGACTGGACGGTGGCTGCAGCCCGCTACCGCTACCCCCCGCTGAAGGAGAACGACACATGATGCTGGAAGGCAAAACCGCCCTGGTGACCGGCGGGCGCGGCGGCATCGGCCGCGCCATCGCGGCCCGCTTCCTGCGTGAAGGCGCGCGGGTCTATGCCGCAGACCTCACCCCCGAAGGCTCGCTGGCCGAACATGACAAGGACGGCAGCACTTTCCTGAAGCTTGATGTCACCCGGGAAAGCGATGCCATGGCCGCCATGGATCAGGTTGCGCAAGAGGCAGGCCGGCTCGATATCCTGGTGAACGCCGCCGGTATCGAGATCGAAAAGACCATTGAGGACACCAGCCTGGAGGAGTGGAACCTCTCTTTTGCGGTCAATGCGACGGGCACCTTTCTGACCTCGAAATACGCATTGCCGCTGCTGCGCAAAGCGGCGGCCACGGGCCGCACCGCCTCGGTCATCAACTTCGGCAGCTACGACGGTTTCATCGCCGACCCCGGCCTCGCCGCCTATTGCGCCACCAAAGGCGCAGTGCATGCGCTGACCCGCGCGATGGCCTGCGACCACGGCCCCGAAGGCATCCGGGTGAATGCAATCTGCCCCGGCTATGTCGATACTCCGATGCTGCAAAGCTTCTTCACCGGCGAGGGGTCTGGCGGCGGCGGCAAAACCATTGACCAGCTGCAGCAGGCGGTGCGCGATGTGCATCCCACCCGCACATACGGCACACCCGAGGACATTGCCAATCTCGTCAACTGGCTGGCCAGCGACGAGGCCCGCTATGCCTCTGGCCAGCTATGGGTTCTGGACGGCGGGCTGTCAGCGCAGGTGCAGCAGATGAAGCTTTGAAAGCCGCTTTCTGAGAGGAAACACCATGCAGACGAAAATGCTGATCAATGGGGAACTGACAGAAGGCAGCGGCGAGGCGCTGCCGGTCGTGGACCCCGCCACCGGCGAAACCATCACTCAAATGGCGGGAGCTTCGCCAGAGCAGATCGAAGCCGCGGCTCATGCCGCCCACGAAGCCTTTGAAACCTACCGGCTCTCCACCCCAGCCGAGCGTTCCGCGCATCTCCTTGCCATCGCAGACGTGATCGAGGCCAATATCGAAGAACTCGCGGAGCTGGAAACCCGCGACGTCGGCAAACCCTGGCCGATGGCCCGGGACGAGGAGATGCCGCTCACCATCGATACTTTCCGCTTCATGGCAGGCGCTGCGCGCACCATGACAGGCTCTGCCGCCGGCGAATACGCGGCCGGCCACACTTCGATGATCCGCAAGGACCCGATTGGCCCGGTTGCTTCGATCGCACCGTGGAACTACCCGCTGATGATGGCCGCCTGGAAGATCGCAGCTCCGCTGGCGGCAGGCTGCACTGTGGTGCTGAAACCCTCGGAGCTCACGCCGCTGGCCACCCTGCGCCTGGGCGAGCTGCTGGCGGATGTGCTGCCCAAGGGCGTGCTCAACGTGATCCACGGGCGCGGCATCTCAACAGGCGATCAGCTGATCAACGATCCTCGAATGGAGGGGATTTCCATCACCGGCTCCCCTGCCACCGGGATGGCGGCAATGCGTGCTGCCTCCAACCAGATCCGGCATGTGCATCTGGAACTGGGCGGCAAGGCGCCGGTCATTGTCTTTGACGATGCCGACGTCGAGGCGCTGGCTGAAACCATCCGCTACGGTTCCTTCTTTAACGCAGGCCAGGACTGCGCCCAGCCCTGCCGCCTGCTGGTGCAGGATGGGATTTACGACCGGCTGGTGGCAGCGGTGACAGATCAGGTTGCGCAGATCCAAACCGGCACCCCCAAAGCGGAAGGCACCGAAATGGGCCCCGTCATCTCCGCGGCGCAGCGGGACCGGGTCGCAGGGTTTGTCGACCGGGCCCGGGGCAGTGCCGAGGTCACAACAGGCGGCAGCGCGGGGGACGGCGCCGGATTCTTCTACCAGCCCACCGTCATTGCCAACGTCAGCAATGATGCGGAAATTGCCTGCAACGAGATCTTTGGCCCGGTGGTCACGATCTCCCGCTTCACAGAAGGCGAACAAGCGCTCAAGATCGCAAATGCCAGCCGCTACGGCCTGGCTTCCTCGGTTTGGACAAAGGACATTTCGACCGCCATGAAGATGACGTCCCAACTGCGCTACGGCATGACCTGGGTCAACACCCACGGCATGCCCGCCGCCGAAATGCCCTGGGCCGCGATGAAAGGCTCCGGCACCGGCTGCGATATGAGCGTCTATGCGCTGGATGCCTATACATCCGTGCGCCATGTGATGGTGGCCCACTGATGCGGCTGGCAGGGAAAAGAGCACTGGTCACCGGCGGCCGCCAAGGGATCGGACGAGGCATCGCCGAAGCCTTCCGCCGCGAAGGCGCCGCAGTAACCACCTGCGGGCGCGGCCCGCGGCCGGAGGGGCTGGCTGAAGACATCATCTGGCACACACTGGACGTCACTGACGCCGCAGCGGTGGAAGAACTGGCTAAGACATCAGGCGGCACCGACGTCCTCGTCAATAACGCAGGTGTTCAGGTCGAGAAAACCGTCCCCGACAGCACAGACGCCGATTGGGACGCCGTGATTGGAACCAATTGCAGGGGCGTGTTCAACCTCTGCCGCGCCTACATCCGTCGGATGCCGGAGGGCAGTTCGATCATCAATATCGGCTCGATCTCCGGGCAAGCGGCTGACCCCACCATGGCGCTCTACAACGCCTCCAAGGCCTTTGTGCACGGACTGACCCGCTCAATCGCCGTCGACCACGGCCCGCAGATCCGCTGCAATGCGATCTGCCCCGGCTGGATCGAGACCGGCATGCTGGAGGCAGGCTTTGACCTGTCTGCCGATCCGCAGGCCGCCCGCAAAGATGCCCTGTTCCGCCATGCCGCGGGGCGCTTCGGCAAGCCTGCCGACATCGCCGCCATGGCGGTCTGGCTGGCTTCGGACGAGGCCGCCTTTGCCACCGGTCAGCTGTTCACAGTCGATGGCGGCTTGACTGCAGCTTCACCCATCAACACGGGGCTTTTCTAGATGACTGGCATTTCCCATACCGCGGTCCTTGGCGCTGGCGTGATCGGCGCCAGCTGGACCGCGCTTTTCCTGGCCTCCGGCCGCTCGGTTGCGGTCTATGATC
>JBFOLS010000505.1:0-7368 GCA_040830225.1 Leisingera sp. | reverse complement strand
CAGAAGCACGTCGGCTTTGCCTTGGGCCACCACAAGATCCCGCGCCTCGGCGCCTGACCTCAAGGAAACGCGCAACCAGTCTTTGAGGAGAAGACCATGGGAGAAATCGTTCTCGCCGCCAAATGCACCCATGTGCCCACCATGCTGATGTCGGAACAGCCCGGCCGGCTGGAGGGCGCCCGCAAGCCCGCCATCGACGGCCACCGGGAGATCGCCCGACGTGCCAAGGAACTCGGCGCCGACACTATCGTGATCTGCGACACCCACTGGGTGATCAACGCAGGTTACCACATTAACGCCAACCGCCGCTTCAAGGGGCTGTTCACCTCCAACGAATTCCCGCAGTTCATCCAGAACCTGCCCTATGAATACGAGGGCAACCCGGCCCTTGGCGACGCCATCGCGGCGGCGGCCTCGGACAAAGGCGTCTATACCCTGTCGCATCAGCTCGACTCGCTGGAGCTGGAGTACGGCACCCTAGTGCCGATGCGCTTCATGAGCCGCGAGGGCGATTTCAAGGTGGTCTCCATCGCCGCCTGGTGCACTGTTCATGACCACGACGAAAGCCGGGTAATCGGCGAAGCCATCCGCGAAGCGGTCGAGGCTTCGGACAGCAAGGTGCTGCTGGTCGCCTCCGGCTCGCTCAGCCACAAGATCTGGGCGAACAAGGACTATGCCGCCAACAACGGCACCTTCACCATCAGTTCCGAGTTCAACCGTCAGATGGACCTGCGGGTGCTGGAGCTGTGGCAGAAGGGCGACCATGCCACTTTCCTCAAGATGCTGGGCGAATACGCCGACTTCTGCTGCGGCGAAGGCTCCATGCACGACACCGCCATGCTCTACGGTGCGCTCGGCTGGGACAGCTACACTGCCCCCTGCGAAGTCATCACCGAATATTTCCCCAGTTCCGGCACCGGCCAGACCAACGTGATCTTCCCGGTTCAACAATAGGAGACCCCGAATGCCCGTCCCCGCCCCGAACCTCTATCCGCCCTTCAACATCGTGCGCCTGTCCCACGTCGAATACGCCGTGACCGGCCTCGCCGCCTCCCGCGCCTTCTACGTGGACACGCTCGGGCTGCAGGTGACGCATGAAGACTCCGAGCGCATTTATCTCCGCGCAATGGAGGAACGCGGCCATCACTGCATCGTGCTGGTCAAGGCGGACACCGCCTCAGTCGGCGTCCTGGGCTTCAAGCTCTATGACGAGCCAGACCTGGACAAGGCAGCGGAATTCTTCGCCTCCAAGGGCCTTCCCGTCGAGTGGGTGGAGCGCCCCCACATGGGCCGCACCCTGCGGACACGCGACCCCTGGGGCATCCCGCTGGAGTTCTATGTGAAGATGGACCGGCTGGAGCCGATTCACCAGCAATACAGGCTCTATAACGGGGTAAAACCGCTCCGCATTGACCATTTCAACATGTTCAGCGCGGATGTGGACGGCGCGGTTGCCTTCTATAACGAGATGGGATTCCGGACCACCGAGTTCACCGAGGATGACGAGAGCGGCAAGGTCTGGGCCGCCTGGATGCACCGCAAGGGCGGCGTCCATGACGTGGCCTTCACCAACGGTCTCGGCCCTCGCCTGCACCATACCGCCTTCTGGGTGCCGAACCCGTTGAACATCATCGACCTCCTCGATCTGATGTCGACCACCGGCTATGTCGATAATATCGAACGCGGCCCCGGCCGCCACGGCATCTCCAACGCCTTCTTCCTCTATGTGCGCGACCCCGACGGCCACCGGATCGAGATCTACTGCTCCGACTACCAGACCGTCGACCCGGACCTGGAGCCGATCCAATGGTCGCTCACCGACCCGCAGCGCCAGACCCTCTGGGGTGCCCCGGCGCCGCGCAGCTGGTTCGAGGAAGGCTCCGTCTTCGAAGGCACGGAACCAAAGCCCAGCGCCTTGAAAGCCCAGCCGATTATTGCACCCTGACCAAACGCCGGACAGCGCCTGCCTGCCCAGGGGTAAAGGCAGGCGCTGTCCGTGCCGTTGGCATGGACCAAAGGAAAACGAGATGAAATGGGATGAATTCTCCGAATGGGGCCGCAAGGTCGCTGACTGGACGCAGGACTATCACCTGACCGTCGGCGACCGCCCGGTGCGCGCCAGGACCGAACCCGGCGAGGTGCTGCACGCCTTGCCCCAGACCCCGCCCGAGGACGGCGAGGGGATGGAGGCTATCTTCCGCGATTTCGAAGACATCGTGATGCCTGGCATCACCCATTGGCAGCACCCGCGCTTCTTTGCCTATTTCACATCCAACGCCGCCGCGCCCTCGGTGCTGGCGGAATTCCTCGCCTCGGCCATCGCGCCGCAATGCATGCTGTGGCAGACCTCCCCCGCCGCGACTGAGATGGAAACCCGGATGATGGACTGGCTGCGCCAGGCGCTGGACCTGCCGGATCAGTTCCAGGGCGTTATCCAGGACTCCGCCTCCTCCGCCACACTCGCCGCCGTCCTCACCATGCGGGAGAAGGCGCTGAACTGGCAGGGCAACCAACAGGGGCTGTTCGGCCAGAAGGCGCTGCGCATCTATTGCTCCTCCGAGGTCCACACCTCCATCGACCGCGCTATCTGGGTTGCGGGCATCGGCCAGCAGAACCTGATCCGCGTGCCGATCAAGGGGGACTGGCGCGGCATGGACCCGGAGGCGCTGGAAGCCGCCATCGAGGCCGACCTCGCCGCAGGCCACCAGCCCGCAGGCGTCATCCTCTGCGTCGGCGGCACCGGCGTTGGCGCCACTGATCCGGTCGACCAGGTGCTGGACGTGGCCGAAAAATACGGCCTCTACACCCATGTGGACGCCGCCTGGGCCGGCTCCGCGATGATCTGCCCGGAGTACCGCCATTACTGGCCAGGGGTGGAGCGCGCCGACAGCATCGTCTTCAACCCGCACAAATGGCTCGGCGTCCAGTTCGACTGCTCCGCCCATTTCCTGAAGAACCCGGATGATCTGGTCCAGACCCTCGCCATCAGCCCCGAGTATCTCAAGACCCACGGCCACGACGGCATCATCAACTATTCCGAATGGTCAGTGCCGCTGGGCCGCCGCTTCCGGGCGCTGAAGATCTGGTTCCTGATCCGCACCTACGGCCTCGAAGGGCTGCGCCAGCGGCTGAGGAATCACATCAACTGGTCGAATCAACTGCACGAAAAGCTCAAGTTAGAGCCAGATTTTGAGATTACCACTGCACCGATGTGGTCGCTCTGGTCGTTCCGCTATGCCCCCGGGGGCGCCGCCGATCTGGACGGTCTGAACCTGCGGCTGGTCAATGCGATCAACGACGACGGCCGCATCTACCTGACCCAGACCCGCGTCGACGGCCGGCTGGTGATCCGCTTCCAAGCCGGCCAGTTCGAGACCACCGAAGCCGACGTGATGATGGCTTTCGATGTCATCACCGAAATCGCAAGGAGCCTGACCTGATGCGCTTTGCCACCTACTCCGCCAACGGCGATACATTCTATGGCGCGGTGACCGATGCGGGTATGATTGCCCTGTCGCCGCAGTTCCCTGACTGGCCCACAATGCGCGACGTGATCGCCGCCGAAGGTCTCCCGAAACTGGCGGAGGCCGCCGAAGGCCAGCCCGTCACCCACACGGATTTCACTTTTGAAATCCCGGTCCCCAATCCGGAAAAGATCATCTGCGTCGGTGTCAACTTCCCGGACCGCAACGCCGAGTACAAGGACGGCTCGTCCCAGCCCAAGCACATGTCCCTGTTCCCCCGCTTCCCGCGCTCCTTCACCGGAGCGGAGCGCCCGCTGATCCGGCCGCCGGAAAACCACACGCTGGACTATGAAGGCGAGGTCGCCGTGGTGATCGGCAAGGCAGGCCGCCGGATCAGACCGGAGGATGCATACGACCACATTGCGGCTCTAACACTGGCAAATGAGGGCACCATCCGCGATTGGGTGCGCCACGCCAAGTTCAACGTCACACAAGGCAAGAACTGGGACAGCTCCGGTGCCATCGGCCCCTGGCTGGTGCCTTTCACCGATGCCGCCCAGCTGGATGACGCCCGCATCCTCACCCGCGTGAACGGAGAGATCCGCCAGAATGACACGCTCAGCCGGATGATGTTCCCGATCCGCGAGGAGATCGCCTATATCTCCACCTTCACCACCCTGCAGCCGGGCGACGTGATCATCACCGGCACCCCCACCGGCGCCGGCGCAAGATTTGATCCGCCGAAATACCTGAAACCCGGCGATGTGGTTGAAGTCGAAGTCGAAGGCATCGGCCTCCTGCGCAATAACGTAGAGGATGAGGCATGACCCCCGAGCAGCACCAGCAAGCCGCTGAAAGGCTTTTTAAAACCGAGCAAACCGGCCAGCAATGCGGCCTGCTCTCGCTGGCTTACCCCGGCATGACGCTGGACGATGCCTATGCGGTGCAACAGGCTCTAATAAAGCAAAAGCTGGCCTCTGGGCGCGAGAAAATCGGCTGGAAGATCGGCCTCACCAGCCGCGCCATGCAGCAGGCGCTGAACATCACCACCCCCGATAGCGGCGTGCTGCTGGATGACATGCTCTTTGAAAACGGGACAACCGTCCCCAAAGGCCGCTTTATCCAGCCACGCGTCGAGGCCGAAATCGCCTTCATTATGAAATCCCCCCTCGCAGGCGCCGAGTGCACCCGCGAGGACGTGCTGGCCGCCACCGGCTATGTGGCGCCGTCGCTGGAAATCCTCGACACCCGCATCCTGCGCGCCGACCCGGAAACCGGCCAGCCCCGCATCATCACCGACACCATCAGCGACAACGCCGCCAATGCAGGCGTGGTGCTGGGAGCGGAGCGCCACGCGGTTGACGCTCACGATCTTCGCTGGGTGGGGGCCATCACCTCCCGCAACGGTACGGTCGAGGAAACCGGCCTTGGAGCAGGCGTCTTGAACGACCCTGTCACTTCGGTCCTGTGGCTGGCGCGCCGGATGGCGGAATATGGACAACAGATCGAGGCCGGGGATATCGTGCTCTCGGGCTCTTTCATCCGCCCCATCGAATGCCCGCCGGGCACGGAAATCGCCGCAGATTTCGGCCCCTTCGGTTCCGTATCCATCAATTTCGCCTGACAGGAGGCCTCCCATGCCCGCGCCCAAAAACATCTTCAAACAGGCTCTATCACAGGGGAAACGCCAGATCGGCTGCTGGATGAGCTTTGCCGACGGCCAGATCGCCGAGATCATGGGCACCTGCGGCTTTGACTGGCTGGTGATCGATGGCGAGCATGCCCCCAATGACATCCGCTCGGTCCGCGACCAGCTGATCGCGCTGGCTGCCTCCCCCAGCCACCCGGTGGTGCGGGTGCCGGTGGGCGAGACCTGGATGATCAAGCAGGTTCTGGATGCAGGCGCCCAGACGGTGCTGGTGCCGATCGTGGAAAGCGCCGAGCAGGCCCGCGAACTGGTCCGCGCCTGCCATTACCCGCCCAAAGGGGTGCGGGGTGTCGGCGCCACAGCGGCGCGCGCCACCATGTTCGGCACGGTCTCCGAGTATATCCAGACCGCCGATCAGGAGGTCTGCCTGCTGGTGCAGGTGGAGAACCGCGCCGGGATGGACGCGTTGGACGAAATCCTGCAGGTCGAGGGCATCGACGGCGTCTTCATCGGCCCGGCGGATCTCTCAACCGACATGGGCCACCAAGGCAACTCCGCCCACCCGGAGGTGCGCGCGGCAATTGCAGACGCCATCACCCGCATCAAGGCAGCAGGCATCGCCCCTGGCATCCTCGGCACCACCGACGAGGCTACTCAGGCCTACGCCGACATGGGCGCGCAGTTCCTTGCTGTGGGCATCGACGTCATGGTGCTGGCCCGCAACGCCCGCGATCTGGCCGCCAAGTGGAAGGCATAAAAAGCCCCAGCCGCTGAATTCAAAAAGGAAGCGCTCCCGCGCCTGCCCGCTGCACTGGCAAAGCCAGAGCAACGGCAGCAGCCTTGGGCGTGGCACCGCGCGATGCGCGGTGCCACGCCCAACGGGAGGAAGGTATTTTCAATAGCTGACGACGGGCGGGAGCACGCCCGCCTGCGCCAATCACTTCACCAAGATCAAACCGGGATCAGCGCAGCTCCATGCCATCGGGCCAGCTGAGGGTGGTCTCCAGCTGAATGGTCCGGCTGTCGCCCGCGCCCAGCTCCATGTCCCACGCCAGGATCCCCCGCCGCTTTTCCACATTCTCCTCTGTGGGCCGCGGTTTGGCGCTCCAGGTGATCTCCAGATCATCCTGCTGCGAATAGGGCACCCGGTCCAGCAGCCGCAGAGGCCAGTCCTGCCCGGTCAGGTTCTCCACTTCGATCTCCACTTTCTGCACCTGGGCATTGCTGCGCGAGATCAGCCCTTGCTCCCCTTCGCTCTGCCCCAGCACATCGCGGCGCAGCTTTAGGCCTTCGATGGGGCCAAATCCAGCATCAACTTCGGCCCCCGGCGCCAGCCCGGCGAAATCCTCCCAAGCAACCAGCTTGCCATCAGCAAACCGCGGCACCTCATCCGAAGCCAACAGCTGCTCACCGAATGTATTTGTGAAAGTGGCCACCCGGAAAGCCATCTCGTCCCGCGACGGCACTGCCACCGCCTGCAGCTTTGCCTCAGCCGTCAGGCTGTCCATCTCCAGCCGCAGCAGATCAGCGCCGGACGCAATCGAAACCGGCAGGCCGAAGCGGTAGGTCGCCGCCGCACCGTTAAGGTCCGCCCCCCAGCTGCTCCGGTATTCCTCCACAACTGCAGGGGCCTCAACGGCCGGTTCCATCAACGCACCCATCTCCGCCAAATCCTGCGCCATGGACTTTTGCACGCGCGGCGGCTGGGGGTCTTCGATCCGGCGCAGCCATGGACGCAGCACAGAAGGGCTGCTCTGGTCGGATGGAACAGCCGTTGAGAGGGTCAGGGCAATGTTCTCCCAGTTTTCTCCAGTGTCCTGCACCAGCATCACCGCACGCTTCAGGATCACTTCTGGAGTGCCTCCTGTCGAAAGATGCATTTCGTAGGCAGGCTGCCATCCGATTCCATGACTTGCCGAAAAATAGCTAAGCGTCACCATGCCTTGACCCGCTTGCTCCGCCTCAACGTCCACGGCGATGAAAAGCCTGTCCTTGTCTTCCAGGCTGATGGCCTCCAGCGCTGCCTGGGCAGCAGCCAGTTCCTCGCCCAGGTCCTCCAGCTGCAGCTCGATCCGGCGCGCCTCGGCCTCTGCTGCAACCGCCGCCTGGCTGGCGCCCGCCGCCTCGTCTGAGATCATCCTGGCAATTGCACTCAGCGCGCCGGCGTCGGCCTCGGCCAAACCTTCGTTTGCACCCAATTGCTGCAGGAACCCGATGGAGGCTTCGGCGGCCCGAACCCCGGACCGTGCACGCGCT
>JBFOLS010000504.1:0-3623 GCA_040830225.1 Leisingera sp. | reverse complement strand
GGGACGGGTTCCCGGCTAGATTTGATGCAATCACAAGGTGTAATTGCTTAGGGGGTTCATATGCGGTTCAAGCTGCTTTCCACGTTTGCCATCAGCCTGTCGCTGGCCATGGCGCCGGCGGCGCGCGTGTCCGCCGATGCCGGCGATTTCGCCGCCGGAGCCATCATCGGCGGCATCATCGGCGGCGCGATTGGCAAAAATCAGCGCCGCAACGGAGCCAAAAACACCCGGCGCTCCCGGCTGCCTTCGACACAGGAAGGGCGGCAGATTCAGCAGTCGCTGAATTTCTTCGGCTTTCCGGCAGGGACCGTTGACGGCCAGCTGGGCCGCAAGTCCCGGCAGGCGATTTCCACCTATCAGGCCTATCTTGGGTATCCGGCAACTGGCCAGCTCAATGAATTTGAGCAGGACCTGCTGATCAGCTCCTTTCAGCGCGCCCAGGCCAGCGGTTACCTGGCCACCCAGCAGGCGATGGCGCATCCGGACGGGCCGCGCGGGCTGCTGAAGATCTACCTGGCCGAGCGGATGGCGCCGCAGCCGCAGCAGCAGTACGGGCTGCCCAATACCACAATGGCCAATGCCGGGGTGAATACCGGCACCTATGGCGTGCCGCAGCAATACGGCCAAAGCGCGCAGCAGCCGCAGTATGGCCAGCAGCAGCTGGGTTTCGCCCAGACGACCCAGACGTATGGCATCCCGCAGCAGCCGCAGTATCAGGGCCAGCAGCAATCCCTCGGACAGCAGGGGCAGTTTGTGCAGCAAGGCCAGCAGGGGCAGTACCTGCCGCAAGGCCAGTATGTGCAGCAAGGCCAGGCGCCGCAGCAGGGGCAATTCGCTCAGCAGGGCCAAGTGATGGTGTCCGTGCAAGGGCAGGGGCAATTGCAGAGCGGTGCGGTTGTCCTGCAGAACGGCGCTGCCGCTGCGCCCACACCGGTGCTTCTGCAGCAGAATGACGCCGCCGCGCCGCTGATCAGCCGCAGGGCCCTGGTGATCGGTGTGGACGGCTACCAGAACCTTTCGGCTTTGCAAAAGGCCCGCAATGATGCGCAGGCGGTCAGCAACACCCTGGCCGGGCTCGGTTTCGAGGTGACGACGCTCTATGATGCCAGCCGCCGCGACATCAACAGCGCAGTCTCCACCTTTGCCAACCAGATCAAGCCGGGCGACGAGGTTCTGTTCTACTTTGCCGGCCACGGGGTCGAGGTCGACGGGCGCAACTACCTGCTGCCCTCGGATGTGCCGATGGTTAATTTCGGCGACGAAAGCTACCTGACCGGTGAGAGCATTCCGGCGGCGCGGGTGCTGGACACTTTCCAGCGCAAGGGCGCGCGCTCGACCATCATGATCCTGGACGCCTGCCGCAACAATCCGTTCCCGCAGGACGGCCAGCGCTCGGTCGGCGGCACCCGCGGCCTGGTGCGGATGGAGCCGCCGGAAGGTGCTTTCATCCTCTATTCCGCCGGGGCCGGCCAGACTGCGCTGGACCGGTTGTCGGACATGGACGCCAACCCGAATTCGGTCTTCACCCGCGCCTTGCTGTCGCGGCTGCAGGAGCCGGGCATGACCCTGCACCAGCTGGCCAAGCAGGTGCGCCGCGACGTGCAGGACCTGGCGGCTTCGGTAAATCATGACCAGTTCCCGGCCTATTACGACCAGATGTCCGGCGACATGGTGCTGCGCCGCCAGATCGCTGCACAGGGTAACTGACCTGCCTGGCCGCGCCGGTGCCACCTCTGGGAACAGCCGGATTATGCGTCTGTTTTCCGTTGCTTAGGCGGGGCAGGGCGGGGCGGTAAACATTCTGCTCAAAAAAGATGATTTTCGGCTTCACATCACTACCGGGCTGGTCTATACGCCCCTACACCAAGCCTAAGACAGTGCGGTCGTGGCGGAATTGGTAGACGCGCAGCGTTGAGGTCGCTGTTCCTTAACCGGAGTGGAAGTTCGAGTCTTCTCGACCGCACCATTTCACATTTTGATGTGAAATCTGCTAAAAAATCAAATATTACAGATACTTGTGGAGTTCGATAACCGTTTTGACGGTCGTACGCCAATGGTGCTTTGAAAGCTGTTTTGAGGATAGTTTTCCGCACTGCAAGTGATCCGTTTTCATAGATATTCCAAGGGCTTGAGAGGAAGTCTCTGAATAGTTCGATAATTTCGGACAGTGTGCTCTTAGGATTGGTGTTTTTGGATAGCTTGTCTGTCAGCAAAAGCTTGTCCTCTTCCAGCCTCGCAATCTTGCTTTCGAGCGCAGCCATGACCTTTGGATTCGAACTCTCGACCATGCGTTCGACAAGCACATCCTGCTGCCTATCCAACTCTTTGTGCTGGCGTCTGATCTCAGCCTTTGCTTGCTTGGCCTGATCGCCGCGTTGATCCCATGCGTCTTTCAACATCGACATAGCGATATCGGGCGTGTTTTTGCTTGGCGTCATCGAGCGGAGAATATTCTCAAACCCATCATCAATCTTTTCTGCGCGGATGCTCTTGCGATACTCCGAACAATCACGGGTTTGACAGTTGTAGTACGGGTAACGCTTCCCCGTAGCACTGCGTGACCAATAGGCAGTCATAGGCTTGTCACAGCAAGCGCAATTCACCGAGCCACGCAAAGGAAAGTCCTTGCTGATGTCAGGACGCTTGGCGGCGTTGCCTTTGCTGTTTCGACGCTCTTGGATGGTTTGATAGGTCTCCAACGAGATCAAGGCTTGGTGGTGGCCCTTGCGTCGTGTGATGCCCCAAGGTTCATGCTCAATGTAGCCCGCATAGATCACGCGGTTGAGCATGTCCGTCACCTTTTGGTGGCGGATTTGACCATTGGGCAGATCCTTCGGAAACTCTGGCTGGACTTACAAGAAACGCTTGATATCCGCCTGTCCAGAGAAACGACCAGACGCATACCCTTCCAGCGCTTCCTTGACGATGGATGCAACGGGTTCATCTGGCGTGAGCAGTTTTCCATGGCCCTTGGTCTTCTTGTACGTGTATCCCACAGGCGCGGAGAAGACGGAATAACCATTCATCATCCGCCCCTTCATGCGGTTGGAGGTTTGCTCGGCGTTCTTTTCGCGCTGGTGCTGCGCCACAGAGGCCAGCATGTGTTCAACAAGGCGGGAGTCGCTATCCTCGCCGAACTCGATGGACGGACTTTCCAAGATGCCGCCAGCATCACTCAAGGTTTGACGCAGTGAGATGTGAGCCTGAACGTCACGCGCAAAGCGGCTGATGTCGTCAATGATGACCACCACGCCACCCTTCGAGTGCAGGCGCAGGAAGGCCAACATCCGATCCATCTCTGGACGGCGCTCGAATTTCCCTGACATGTCGTCTTTGAACACCTCGACGGCATCGTAATCTTTGTAAGTCGCATACTCGCGGCAACGGTTTTCCTGACTAGCAAGCCCATCGCCTTCGCGGACCTGTTTTGCCCCCGACACGCGAGCATAAATCACTGCCTTTTTTGGTTTTGCCATCACTCCTGCTGATCCTCCCCCAATGAAGTGGTCCGCCGTTATGTTTAGGAAAACGGAGGATCAGAATGGGAACGAAGCGACACAAGCCGGAAGAGATTGTCACGAAGCTGCGGCAGGTTGAGGTGCTTGTCGGTCAGGGATTGCAGC
>JBFOLS010000503.1:0-4588 GCA_040830225.1 Leisingera sp. | reverse complement strand
GGGATATTCCTGCAGACAATTGGACTTGAGCCGGTCAAGTACACCCAGCGCTACACCTTCGGGCAGGACTTCCTGGGCGGCGGCATCAACCTTATCGTGGTGGTGCTGGGCCTGTTTGCGATCTCGCAGGCTTTTGTACTGCTGACCGATGAGGACGAGAAGGTCCGCATGACCCGCCTGCGCGGCGGCATGTTCCAGGGTTTGCGCGAGCTGGCCCGCCACCCCCGCGTCGCTGGTGTTTCGGCAACCTTCGGTGTGCTGATGGGAATGATCCCGGGTGTCGGCGAGTTCACTGCCCAGTTCATGTCCTACACCTACGCGCAGAAGACCTCGAAACGGCCGCAGGACTTCGGCAATGGCTCCTCCGAGGGGCTGATTGCGGCGGAGACTGCCAATAACGCTGTGCCCGCTGCCGCCATGGTGCCGCTCTTGGCGCTGGGTATCCCGGGCGAGGCGCTGACGGCGATGATGCTGTCGGTCTTCTATGTGCACAACGTGGTGCCAGGGCCTGGGCTGTTTCAGAACGACATGGATTTTGTCGTCGCGCTCTACCTCGCGCTGCTGGTGCTGAATGTCCTGGTTCTTGTCTTCCTGCTCTGTGCTACCAAGTCGCTGATCCAGGTGGTGCGCATTCCCAACCGCTTCCTAGGCGTCTGCATCCTGACCCTCAGCTTCGTCGGGGTCTATAGCTTGCGCAATTCCGCCACCGACTGCGTGATGGCAGCCGCCTTCGGTATCCTCGGCTACGTGCTGAAACGCCTGTCGCTGCCATCGGTGCCGATCATCCTGGGCATGGTCCTGGGCGGCATCATGGAGGTGAAGCTGCGCGCAGGCATGGCGCGGGTGAAAGAGCCCCTCGATTTCATTGACCGCCCGGTGGCGTTCATACTGTTTCTACTCATCATCATCGTTCTGGCGGTCCACATCCTGCGGGTGCTGAAGGACCGGAAGGAACTGAAGGAGGCCAAATGGCAGACCAATCGCGCATCGACAAGCTTCGGCAGCTTGATGTGGCGCCGCAAAAACTCTTTCTTGAAGGATCATGGAAAGAAGGTTCGGGCCAGACACTCGAAGTTGCTTCGCCGGTTGACGGATCTGTTCTGACGACACTGGCAGGCGCTTCTGCGGCAGATGTCGAAAATGCTGTCGCTTCGGCGCGGCGGGCATTTCAGGACCGCCGCTGGGCAGGACAGAGCCCCGCCGCACGGAAAAAAGTGCTGCACAGGATTGCGGACCGGATCGAGGCCGAAGCGGTTGAACTGGCCGTTCTCGGCGTGCGCGACAACGGCACCGAGTTCAACATGGCGCTGAAGGCCGAGCCGGGATCGGCGGCGGGCACCTTCCGCTATTATGCCGAGGCGCTGGACAAGGTCGCCGGAGAAGTCGCCCCGACCGCGCCGGATGTGCTGGGCCTGGTGCACCGGACGCCGGTGGGCGTTGTCGGAGCCATTGTGCCGTGGAACTTCCCGCTGATGATCGGCGCCTGGAAGCTGGCACCTGCGCTGGCGATGGGCAATTCGGTGGTGCTGAAACCGGCCGAAACCGCATCGCTGTCTTTGCTCCGGCTGGCGGAAATCTGCTCGGAATGCGGCCTTCCGGACGGGGTGCTGAATGTGGTGACCGGCTCCGGTTCTGTAGCCGGCGCGGCTCTGGCGGCCTCAAACGATGTGGATGTGCTGGCTTTCACAGGTTCAGGTGCCACGGGCCGCAAGCTGCTGGAAGCCTCGGCGCGGTCGAACCTCAAACGCTGCTATCTGGAGCTTGGCGGCAAGTCCCCTAATGTCGTCTTCGCGGATGCACCGGACCTGGCCAAGGCAGCCAAGGTTTCGGCCGCAGGTATCTTCCGCAATTCGGGGCAGGTCTGCGTGGCTGGTTCGCGCCTGCTGGTCGAGACCTCCATTCACGATGAGTTCGTCGAAATGCTGAAGGCCGAGACAGAAGCGTTGCGGGTTGGCGATCCATTGGAGCTGACCACGCAGGTTGGCGCTGTGAACTCAGATGCTCAGCTGCGCCAGAACCTGTCCTTTATGGATATGGCGCGGGCCGAGGGCGGGCAGGTGATCACTGGCGGCAGCCGTATTCTGGAACAGACCGGCGGCACCTATATGGCCCCGGCCATCGTCACCCATGTCGCTCGCGATCATGCGCTGTTCCAGCGAGAGGTCTTCGGGCCGGTGCTGGCCGTGACAAAGTTCGAGACCGAAGAAGAAGCCCTGAGCCTTGCCAACGCCACCGACTTTGGCCTTGCTGCGGGGGTTTGGACCGCAAACCTGTCCCGTGCGCACCGGATGGTGGCAGCGATCCGGGCGGGTGTTGTGCATGTGAACACCTATGGCGGTTCGGACAATACCGTGCCCTTAGGCGGGGTTGGCCAGTCTGGCAACGGCCACGACAAATCGCTGCACGCATTGGACAAATACGTCGATCTGAAGACGGCCTGGATACAGCTGTGATGCCGGTTTTGCCGGGGCAAAACCAGCTGCCTCCGGCGGGAGTATTTGACGAAAAATGAAAGGGCTGCCTGGGCGCAGGACGAACCTTTGCCGGGCAGTTTCCGAAACAGGAGAAGATCCAATGGCCGATAAGACCATTTTGGTTGCCGGAACCTATGACACCAAGGACGACGAGCTGGCCTATCTGGCGGATGTGATCCGCGGGCAGGGCGGTGGTGTCCTGACCATGGATGTGAGCGTGCTGGGTGATCCCAGCCAGCCAACGGATGTCAGTAAGCATGATGTGGCAGAGGCGGGCGGCAGTTCAATTGAGGCGGCCATCGCATCCGGCGATGAAAATACCGCCATGCAGATCATGGGGGGCGGTGCTGCGGTCAAGGCGCTGGAGCTGTACCGGGCAGGCCGCATTGATGGGGTGATTGTGCTGGGCGGCAGCATGGGAACTGATCTGGCATTGGATCTGTGCAATGCGTTGCCCGTCGGGGTGCCGAAGTACATTGTCTCTACTGTTGCTTTCTCGCCGATCATGCCGCCGGAACGGATGCCGGCCGATGTGCAAATGATCCTATGGGCCGGCGGGCTCTATGGGCTGAATTCGATCTGCAAGGCCTCGCTCAGCCAGGCGGCTGGCGCGGTGCTCGGCGCTGCCCGGGCAGTGGAGGCGCCGAAGCGGGACCGGCCTTTGATCGGCATGACCTCGTTCGGAAAAACGGTGCTGCGCTATATGGTGACCCTGAAACCGGCACTGGAAGAGCGCGGTTTTGAAGTGGCCGTATTCCATGCCACTGGCATGGGCGGACGGGCGTTCGAAAGCCTGGCCGCCGAGGGAGCTTTTGCCGCAGTAATGGATTTTGCACCGCAGGAGGTCTCGAACCATTTGTTTGGAGGGCTGTCGGCGGGCGCAGACCGGATGACCAATGCAGGCAAGTCCGGCACACCGCAGCTGGTGGCGCCGGGCTGTTATGACCTGGTGGATTTTGTTGGCTGGCAGGAAACACCGGCTCAGCTCAAGGGCCGTGAAACCCATGCCCACAACCGGCTGCTCACCTCCGCCATGCTGGAGGCAGAGGAGCGGCGGCGGGTAGCGCAAGAAATCTGCAAAAAGCTATCTACCGCCACTGCACCGGTCGCCGTGCTGCTGCCTGCAGGCGGCTGCAATGAGTGGGACCGCCCCGGCGCGCCGCTGCATGACGCGGATGGGCTGGAGGCTTTCTGCTCGGAAATGCGGGGCTCCTGCCCGGGGAATGCCGTGCTCCACGATCTGGAGTGCCACATCAATGACCAGGCCTTCACGGATAAGGCGCTGGAAATATTTGATGCATGGATCACGAATGGCGTGGTGAAGCCAGCCGGAACATAAAACCGGGCTTGTCCAGGACGGGGGTGTCCGGATGCGGTGTTTCAAATACCTTCCAATTTCCCAATCTTCTGTTACATGAAGCCTGCGGGCACCCTGCACTGACCCCGCGCCGGATGACGCGGGGTTTGTTTTGGGCCTCAGGTTTTGGCTTGGCACCGGAAGATGCTTTATGCCTAAACTAATAGGGCAAGCGCGGGCCAAGCTGCCCTGGAAGAGAAAGGATGACCGGATGAGTGAAGCCATTGCATATGAACGGGCCGGAGACATTGCCGTTCTGAAAGCACAGAACCCGCCAGTGAATGCGCTGGGAATCGATGTGCGCAAAGGGCTGCTCGCCGGGATCGAACGTGCCGAAAGCGAAGGTGCCAGTGCGGTGCTGATCTATGGCGAGGGCAGGACTTATTTTGCGGGCGCCGACATACGCGAGTTCGGCAAGCCGCCTCAGGACCCGTATTTGCCGGGCCTGTGCAGCCGGATCGAGGCCTCGCCGCTGATCGTGGTTTCTGCAATGCACGGCACCGCGCTGGGCGGCGGGCTGGAGGTGGCCTTGGCGTCGCACTACCGGATTGCAGTGCCTGCCGCGAAAATGGGGCTGCCGGAGGTGAACCTGGGGATCCTGCCTGGCGCGGGCGGTACGCAGCGGCTGCCGCGGCTGGCGGGAACAGAAGCGGCGTTGGCGATGATCACCAGCGGCCGTCATGTTTCTGCTGCCGAGGCGCTGGAGAAAGGCATCATTGACCGGATCGAAGACGGTGATCCGCGGGAGATCGGCCTG
>JBFOLS010000502.1:0-3679 GCA_040830225.1 Leisingera sp. | reverse complement strand
GAAACTTGACGCCGAGCGAATTTGCGGCCCAACTGAAGGAAGCCCGAAAGGTCTCACGAAGCCCGGACCAGAAATGGGTGAGCTCCCCCCCGAAACTCTAATCCGAAGTAGCCCAGAACATAAGATCACTCGCTTGAGCGGGCTCATGCCTTGGCGCTACGCTGCTACCTCAGCACAGCGGGGACCGCCCGTGCCCGCGGCGGCGGCCACGAGCTGGCGTTGGCTCTGGATATGCGCTTTGCGGCCCGCGGAAAGTTCAAATTCATGCAGATGGAAGTTGGCATGGGCATCTTGCCTTGCGGCGGGGGAGCCTCACGCATGGCACGCCAGACTGGACTGGGCCGCGCGCTGGAAATTATCCTGAGCGCGCAGGACTACGACGCCGATGATGCGGAACGCTTTGGCACCATCAACAAGGCTCTGGACCCTGAAGATATCGGGCCGTTTGTCGATGCTCTGGCCAAGCGCATCGCGCAGTTCCCCGCGGAATCTATCAATGCGTGCAAGCAGATGGTCTATGAGTCGATCGACAAACCGATTGATGAAGCCCTGAAAGCTGAGGCCTACTGGCTTTATCAAGCGACCAGCAAAACCCCGGCGATCAAACGCTTCACCATTGCGGACGAGCAAGGGCTGGAACACGACATCGAAAACCAGCGCAACTGGAACGCACTGGTCATGAAAGTTCAGGACATCATCTGATGGCCGCCGAACAGAACAAGGAAACCGTTCAGCGCTTTTTTGAGCGGTTTTCAGAGACCGATGTAGAGGGGGCACTGGCGCTCGTTCATGCAGACGTTGTGTGGCAGGCCATGGGTCGCGAGGGTAAAGGCCCTGCAGATGAGGATCGTTTGGTTGCCGATATGATCGAACTGGCCAGACAGTTTGGCCGCTACGGCTATCGTCGGATCGCTGCTTTGCTCAGAGAGGCAGGTTGGTCGGTCAGTGATGGCCGTGTCGAACGGCTCTGGCGGCGAGAGGGGCTGAAGGTTCCAGCAAAACAACCGAAGAAAGGGCGGCTCTGGCTGAATGACGGATCATGTGTCCGGCTGAGGCCCGCGTATCGGAACCATGTCTGGAGCTACGACTTCGTGCATTGTCGGACAGATGACGGAAAGGTCTTCCGGACGCTGAACATCATTGATGAGCACAGCCGGGAATGTCTGGCGATCAAGGTGAAGCGCAAGCTGAACTCGACAGACGTGATTGATGTTCTGACAGACCTGTTCATCCTGCGTGGCGCTCCCGCCTTCATCCGCTCGGACAATGGCCCTGAGTTCGTTGCACAGGCGGTTCGGGACTTGATCACTGCCGTCGGCGCCAAGACCGCCTACATCGAGCCAGGGTCACCTTGGGAGAATGGATACTGCGAAAGCTTCAACGGGCGGATGCGAGATGAACTGCTTAATGGCGAAATCTTCTACAGCCTGCGCGAAGCACAGATCCTGATTGAACAATGGAGAAAGCACTACAACACGAAGAGACCCCACAGTGCGTTGGGCTATCGCCCACCAGCCCCGGAAACCATCATCCCGATGGAACACAGACCAATCATGCAATAACAATCAATTTGGACCAGTCAGATGAGGCTGCTCAAGGTAGCAATGCGCGGGAAGCGGGTTTCGCAAAGCTTCGCGCACCGTATTTCAGTCGGCTTGCGTTGGTTGTCCTCCACCTTATCAACAGAACGATCAACCGCTTATGTGTTTGCACATGACGCGCTACGAAAGTCGGTGAGGGCTCGTTTGCTCTCGCTGCTTGATTTTAAGGCCGGATCGCCCTTTAGTTGAGCAAAGATGCAGTCGGTTGCCAGCGCGATGTTGCAGACCACCGGAACCGCTTTACCTCAGCAAGGCGTATCTGGATTCGGTGGAGCTGCTGAACCGGCTGCTCCAAGCCCCGCGCGGATCTGTGGCTGCTGATGCATCCGAACAGAGGCGGGCTTGCCCGGATTCAGACCATGCGGGCTTCCATTTCCCGGATATGCAAGGCGGTGCTGCTGGAGGGCTGAACGTGGTCACTTGCCTTTGATCCGGACGGTATAGGAGGTTCTGGCCTCGGCAGGCGGCGGCGGAAACGGCGCGGCGCGGCGTACCTGTGCCAGGGCGATGCTGTCGAGTTTGGCGGAACCCGAACTCGTGGCGATACGCGCAGAGCCCAGGGACCCGCTGCCGGTGATGGTGAAACGCACCAGTGCCGCACCGCGGATATTCACCTTTTGCCGTTTTGCCCGCATGACCCGCCGCAGCACCTGGCTGCGGTAATTGTCTGCTGCCGCATCGCCCTGCTGTTTGGCGGTGCCCGGGGAAGAGGTTGCCTGCCCGGCATTTTTTGCTGCGGGGCCCGAAGCCGCGCCTGCCTGCGCATCCGCCTCAGTGTTGTTGCCGCGCCGCTGTTTCTGCCGGGGTTTGGGCTCCGGTTTCGGTTCAGGCTTGGGTTCTGGTATTGCTTCGGGCTTGGGCTCCGGCAAAGGCTCCAGAACTTCCGGCTCAGGCGTGGTTTCAGCCGCTTCGGGCTGTTGCCGCTCGGCAGACGGCGCCTGGGTCTGAGGCTGTATTGGCGTTTCAGCCTGCTGTGTTTCCACGGGTTCGATTTGCGCGGCGGGCAGAACCGGTTCCGCATTGGGCACCGGAGCCTGCGCGGTGACGGCCTTAGCCTGCACTGTTTCAGCTACCGGTGTCTGCGTCTTCTGAACGGGTTTCTCCGCAGCCTCTGCGATTTCCGTTTCCAGGCTCTCGTTGGTTGACACGGGCACATCTGTGCCCTGAACCAAATCCGCAAAAGCATAGCCTTCGGCGGCCAAGCCCGTGCTGCCGCCAGCCTGTTCTGCCTGTTCCCCGCGGGCCATATAGGCAAAACCAGCGTGCCCGGCGGCGGCAACGAACACCGCCGCCAGGCCTATTAGGCGGGACTGCGGCACCTTCATTGCAACGCCCTTTCCGAGATCAGCAGCACCCGTTTGGCACCTGCGGCGCGCAGCGCATTTCCCAGTTGCACCAGTTCCCGTGCAGGAAGGTCCCTGTCCGGCACAATCCGCACCGCTTTGCGTTCTTCGTCAGTCAGCGCCGCGGCATAGGCGGCTGCATCCGCCAAAGTTTCGCCGCGCAGGGTGAGCTTGCCATCGGCATGCACCACCAGCGCATCCGGCGGCTCGCGGCCTTCCAGATCCTTCGCCTCGATCAGGGTGATGTCCTTGTCGAGCGGCACCGCCAATGTGCCCGCGATCATGAAGAAGATCAGCATCAGAAAGACGATGTTGATCAGCGCGATCGCCGGTTCCTTCTGTGCCGACGCCGGCGGTTTGATACGCATCAGCCCAGCACCAGGGTTTGGAGGTTTTCTATCTGGCGCAGCTGTCCCAGCAGATCCACCAGCCGCTGCGAGGAGGCATCCTCACCCGGGCTGACCAGCACCAGGTGGCCCTCGCTCGTCTTGGGTTGCAGCTGGATCAGGTCGGCGATCCGCTCCAGATCGGCAGGCTGGCCGTTCAGGGTCAGCTTGTCCTCGCCCAAGGAGACAAACAGCATCTGTCGTTCCCCGGCGCTGCCGCCCTGCCCCGCGGCCATCAGCTCCACCTCGCCGAATTTCGAGAAGGTCGAAGTCAGCATGAAGAACAGCAAAAGCAGGAAGATCACGTCGATGAGCGAGGTCATCGACAGCCGCCCGCGCTTGACCCCCT
>JBFOLS010000501.1:0-2971 GCA_040830225.1 Leisingera sp. | reverse complement strand
TTTTCCGGATCTTCGCATTTCGGCAGCGGCTTGCCGGCGCCTGTCAGATTGTCAAAGGCGCCGTCCTGTTCAGCGGCTTCGATGCGGGCATTGATGAGGTCGATCAGCGGATGGTCCATGACCCGCATTTTGCCACGGCTGCGCGGCAGGTGAAAGCCTCGGCAGCGCCGCCCCCTGCAGCGGCGGGAAAACACCTCCGCCCCGGCCGAACGGAGGTGGAAAGCTATGAGGCTATTCTGCTGTTATTCCGCAGCCTGCGGTGCCGGGTTGGCGATCTGCCAGGCCTCCAGCGCTTCAATCCGCGAAATCCAGCGGTTGATATTGCTGTAGCCTTGAACCGGGTACTGGCAGGGCTCGCGGTAACACAGGACAGCCGCGACCGAGACATCGGCCGTGGTCATCTGATCCCCCACCAGCCAATCGCGTCCTTCCAAATGCCCATCCAGCACCTTGGCAAATTTGTGGAAGTCCTCTGCCGCTGCCTCCATGTCGATATCCTCCCGGCCGAAGAAATGGCGCGAGATGAACTTGCTGCAAGCCGGGGTCCAATGGCACCCCTCCCAGAACTGCCAGCGCATGATGTCATAGCGCGCGTTCGAGCGCGGCCACAACGGCGTGTCGTCGTCCGTGCAAAGTCGGTTGATAATCGCATTGGACTCCCACAGCGAACTTCCGTCGTCCTCTTCCAGCACCGGCACCTTGGCGTTGGGGTTGAGAGCCAGAAGATCCTCCTTGAACTGATCCCCCGCCTGCAGGTCGACAATGTTCAGGGGCAAATCGAGCCCTAGAAGGCTGTTCACAACCAGCAGTTTGCGGGAATTCGGAGAGGGCGGAAAGACATGCAGTTTCATTAGGGGTCTCCCTGGCAAATTATTTAACACAATTGTTAAATAGCAAGCATGACAAACCCCGTCAACCTATGGCCCGGATGCCCGCCCTCCAGCAGTTCCACATTAACGAACACGCAACAAAGGCTTAGAAACTTTAAAGAATTGCGTAAGGGGTTCTGCCCCAATGTTTCACGCACGAAACATTGGGGCAGGCTTAATGACCTATTCCAACCGGGCAATCCGCCCGTCTGTGTAAGGCGCGTAAGCCCCCTGTGCGGCGAGGTATTCCGCCAGCACATCAGCCAGGTCCGGCCCGTAGTCATAGGCGTTCTTGTCATCGCCTTCGAACATCCCATAGCCATCGCCGCCGTTGCGCACATAGTTGTTGGTGACCACGAGGTAGATCTTCTCCGGGTCCAGCGGCACAAAACCGTCCCCTTCCGCCACCATCACTTGGCTGACCCGCCCAGCGTTGGGCGCCACAGATGCATCCCAGGTGAATTTCATCCCTGCCACCTGCGGGAAACGGCCCTTGATGTCCTCCACCTGGCTGACGCCGTTCTCCAGCGCTTCGGTCAGCACTTCGCCTTTGATTTCGAAGGTCGAGAGCGTGTTCTGAAACGGCAGAATGGTCAGCACCTCGCCCATGGTCACCTCGCCTGCATCCAGGCCCGCGCGGATGCCGCCGGAGTTGGCGATGGCGATGGTCACGCCTTGATCCCGCACCCGGTCCAGCATCGCGTCCGCCACAAGATTGCCCATCTCGCATTCCTGCACGCGGCAGACCGAACGGCCGCCTTTGATGGAGGCGGCAGTCTCAGCCACCACCTTGTTACGGATTTCGTCCAGCGGCTGGGCCAGTTCGGCAATCCGGCCCAGCGTGGCGCTGTCCTCGTCAACGCCTGCGTCCATGATCAGCGGCTCGCCCGCTGCGCTGACAACCTTGCCCGCATCATCGAAGGTCACGTTCAGCTCGCCCAGGAATTTGCCGTAGGCATAGGCCTGCACGATCTGCACCCCGTTCACCTCGGTCGGATACGGACCCGCGGCCTTGTCCGAGACATTGGACAGGTAGGTGTTGGTATGACCGCCAACGATCACATCAACACCGGAGGTTTCTGCCGCCACTTTCTGGTCCACACCATAGCCCGAGTGGCTGAGAACGATGATCTTGTTCACCCCCTCCGCCGTCAGCCGGTCCACCTCGGCCTGCACCGCCGCCACGGGATCGGAAAACGTGATGTGCTTGCCCGGGCTGGCCAGTTCATGCGTGTCCTCGGGCGTCAGGCCGATAAGACCGATCCGCTCGCCGCCGCGGGTGATCACCGTGGATTTCTTCAGCACCCCGGCCAAGGCAGGCTCCGCCGAAACATCTGCGTTGGACATCAGCACCGGAAACCCCACCGCGTCCATGAACCCGCGCAGCACCTCGGGGCCGTCATCGAACTCGTGGTTGCCCACGGTCATCCCGTCATAGCCCAGCTTGTTCATGAACTCGGCCGCCATCCGGCCCTTGTAATAGGTGTAAAACAGCGAGCCCTGGAACTGGTCGCCGCCATCCACGAGGATGCTGTTTTCTGCCCGCTTCCGTGCTTCCGCTATCGCAGTCACCAGCCGCGCGGTGCCGCCGAAGCACTTTCCTTCTGCCTGGTCTTCGGCGTCGCAAGTGCTGTCGTATTTGTTGATCGGCTCAAACCGCGAATGGAAGTCATTGGTGTGCAAAATGGTGAGTTTATAGTCCGCCGCAGCCATGCCGGCCGAAACCGCCAGCACTGCAGCCGATGAAAGAATCCGCGCAATCATGAGATTTGCTCCCGTTGTTTTGGCTGATGGTGCGCGCATTGGTCATGCCCGTCAAAGGGGAAAAGCCGGGCTGCCGCCTCTCCTGACGTCAGCAGAGCGGATCCGGTTTGCCTGCCAGGGACCCGGTACAGGCCAATGCCTCTTGATTCATCAGCAAACGCAGGGCATCAGGCCTGCATGCTGATTTACAAGATTTGCCGGGCGGACGAATGGGCCGCTTTGCAGACGGCGGGCGAGACCCAGGGCGCGCCGGTTGATGTCGCTGATGGCTTTGTCCATTTTTCCACCTCAACCCAGGCGGCTGAGACCGCGGCCAAGCATTTTGCAGGCGCCGAGGG
>JBFOLS010000500.1:0-3819 GCA_040830225.1 Leisingera sp. | reverse complement strand
GGCCAAGTGCAAAGCGTTAGTAAAGTACGGCGCCAGGGCCGAATGGCCGCTCTGGCCATGGCACACCGCCCGCAGCGCCGCCTTGCCCTTGTGGCCGATGGCGACTTCCATCCCGGTCGGTTCACCCACGAAACAGGCCCGCGGGCGCCCGATCAGAGGCGCCAGACGCTCCAGCATCTCCTGAATGCCGACACAGCCGACTTCCTCATCATAAGACAGCGCGATTTTCAGCGGCTCTTTCAGATCCGCCTGCGCCGCCCGGCCGGCCAGGGCCAGGGCGCTGGCGGCATAGCCCTTCATATCGGTGGTGCCGCGGCCATAGACGCGGCTGCCCTCGCGGGTCAGGCGGAACGGATCGCGGGTCCAGGCCTGCCCGTCCACCGGCACCACATCAGTATGGGCGGACAGCAGGATCCCCTGCCCCGCCGGGCCTTTCTCAGCATAAAGCCCGGTCTTGGAGCCATCCGGCGATGGCAGCCGCGTGACTGTAAAACCGCGCTCTGCCAGAAACGCTTCGGCATAGGCGGCAAGCTCCAGATTGGAATTGCGGCTGACCGTGTCGAACCCGGTCAGCCGCTCCAGTATGTCCAGCGTCGCTGTCATCGTCAGTCCAGAGCCAGCTCGGTGATCTCGCGGCGGAACGGCAGCGCGTCGCCGATATCCGGCCCGTCCAGCTCGCGGGCATAGCGGTGGCCGGCATAGGTCGCCCAGGCAATCGGCCCCGGTGCGCTGGCGTCGCCGATCACCTTGACCGAGCGGATACCGGCATCAGCCCACTCCGCCTCGCGGCTGCACAGCTCTTCATACAGGCTGTCGTTGCCGGTCCGCGACGCCACCATGACCACCGCATCGGCCTCGATCTTCCAGCTGCGGCTGGTGTAGGTGCAGTTGGAGACCACGTGATCGGAGTGAATTTCCGTGATGCCCTGGTTCAGCACGATCTCTACCCCGGCATTGACCAGGCGCGGGTGGATGGCCACCTGCTCCAGCGTGTTGTTGGTCCAGTCGCTGACATAGGCCGACGGCGTGACCAGCGTCACCTGGGCGCCCTTGGATGCCAGCAGCTCCGCCAGAACCCCGCCCATGTAGTAGTGGTCGTCGTCATAAACCACCACGCGGCCTTCGGGGATGGTGCCATCCATCAGGTCATCGGGGGTATAGACCCTGGCGCCTTCGGCAATCGGCATCGGCACCACATGCTGGCGCGAAACCCCGTCACGGCGCCAGGTGGAGCCGGTGGCGATACAGATGTTCTCAAAGCCGAATTCCAGGATGCTGTCCGCATCCAGCGGGCTTTCGCGGTAGATCTCCACATTCGGGCGCTGGCTCAGCTGGTAGTCGCGGTAATCCACCACCCGGCCCCAGGCATTCAGCCCCGGCAGCTGGCGTTCGCGGGTCACCCGGCCGCCGATCACATCCCTGGCCTCGGCCACCGCCACGTCATAGCCGCGGCGGCACAGGGCCCAGGCGGCCTCCAGACCGGCGGGGCCGGAGCCGACCACCAGCACGTTAGAGCTGTCGCCCTTCTCGTTCATGTTCTCCGGATGCCAGCCCTTGCGCCATTCCTCCATGAAGGTCGGGTTCTGGGTGCAGCGGCTGATCGACATGGTCATGTCACCGGTGATGCAGATGTTGCAGCCGATGCATTCGCGGATATCCTCGATCCGGTTCTCATCGATCTTCTTGGGGATGAAGGGATCGGCAATCGAGGGCCGCGCGCATCCGATCATGTCCAGGGTGCCGGATTTGATCATCTTGGCCATGACATCGGGCGAGGTGAAGCGGCCGACGCCGACAATCGGCTTGTCCGTCAGCTCGCGGATACCGCGCACAAGGGTCTCCTGCGCGGCTTCCTCCTTGAACCGGCTGGGGCCCGAACAGTCTTCCCAGGTGCCCTGGGCCAGGTCCCACATATCCGGCAGGTCCCTGTTCATCTCGATGAAGTCGCGGACCTCAGCGTTAGAAAAGCCAAGCTCGCCAATGGTCTCGTCCAGCGACACCCGCAGCACGATGCCCATGGTATCGCCAACCGCATCCTTCATGTCCGCAATCACTTCGCGGGCAAAGCGCGACCGGTTCTCCAGGCTGCCGCCATACTCATCCGTGCGCTGGTTGGTGGCCCGGCTCAGGAAGTGCTGGAAGATGCCGAACCCATGCGCGCCATAGAGGTTGATCAGATCGAAGCCCGCCTCCTTGGAGCGCTTGGCCGCATTCACGAACCAGCGGCGCAGATCCTTGATGTCCGACCGCGACAGCGCGCGGGCCTGCACCGGGTCATTGGTGAAGGTGCGGATCGGCAGCGCAGAAGGCGCCAGCGGCACCTCCTTGGAATAGAGGTTCGGCCCGTTGATGCCGGAATAGGCCAGCTGGATGCCGGCCAGGGCGCCATGGGTCTTCATCCGCTCCGACATCTTGCGCAGCTGCGGGATGTCCTTGTCCTCCCACAGGCGCAGCTCGATAAATGGAGTGATTTCCGAGGTGTGATGCATCTCGCACTGTTCGGTGAAGATGACACCCCAGCCGCCCTCGGCCTTGATGCCGCGCATCGCCGCAGCTGCCGAGGGGTCGCGGTAGCCGCCGCCGTTGCAATGGGGCACCTGATAAAAGCGATTCTTGGCTGTGAGCGGGCCGATGTTCATCGGCTCAAACAGAATATCATAGCGGGGATCGCGCAATTTCCATCTCCTTCGTGCAAGAGTGCCAAAAGGGTACAGGACTGGGCGTGTTGCTAAAGTTCAGCTTGCGGAAGCGTTGGTTAGCCTGCAGCTAAGCCGCGGCTCATGCCCCTTCCGGCGCCGTCTTCAACCCTGGCAGCGCGGCTTCTTCCACCAGCTCCGAACAATGCTCGACAAAGGAGCGGATGGTGATCGAGTTCTCGGAATCCGGCGCCATTAACAGCCCCATCCGCATCGGTCTGAGGTCGCCCTGGATCGGGATGAACTTCAGCGGTTTGCCGTCCGGCGACTGGTCATTGATCGGGCGGATGTTGGCAATCGAATAGCCGTAGCCATTGGCCACAAGGCTGCGCATCACCGCCATGTCGCGGGTGCGCTCGGCCACATTTGGTTTTATCCCCGCCTCGTGAAAGAACGACAGGAAATACTCGGCGCTGAACGGCAGGTCCAAAAGCACCATCGGATGCTCGCGCAATTCTTTGACCGTCACATCCTCCCGGTCCGCCAGCGGATGATCCTCGCCAACCAGCGCATAAGGCGGAAGCTCCGCCAGGGTGATGAACCGCAGGTCCGCAGGAATATCCAGATTATAGGTCAGCGCGATATCGATCTCGGCCCGCCGGATGCCACTGAAGATCGCCGCCTGGTCCAGCTCGATCTGGCGCACGTTTACATCCGGATACCTGTCCTCGAACCCGCGGCGCACTGAAGGCAGCACCACTTGGGCAAAGGTCAGCAGGCAGCCCACCGCCAAGGGTCCGCGCACCTGACCCGAAATGTCGCCGGCGATATCCATCATCCGGTCGGCTTCCCGCAAAACGGTGCGGGCCTGCTCCAGCATCACCCGCCCGGCCTGGGTCAGCGCCAGGCCTTGCGCATGCTGGCGCACAAACAGCGGCAGCCCGAACTCCTGTTCGAGCTGCGCAATCGCCGCCGAGATCGACGGCGACGACACATTCACCTTTTCCGAGGCCAGCGCGATCGAGCCCGCCTCCCCGACTGCCACAAAATACTCAAGCTGGCGCAGCGTGTATCTGACAGGCAAAGGCAGGCTCTCCCGGGGCTTGGCGGATCAAGCCTTGTACTTGATCCAGGTTGTTTTCAAAGCAGTGTACTTCTCAAGCGAGTGCAAAGACAAATCCCG
>JBFOLS010000499.1:0-2162 GCA_040830225.1 Leisingera sp. | reverse complement strand
ATTGCCACGCCGGAGGCCAAGACTGCCTTTCTGTTCACCCGGGTCGGGCTGGCCGGTTGCGACATGGGCGCCTGTGCAATCCTGCCGCGGATCATCGGCCAAGGCCGGGCGGCGGAGCTCTTGTACACGGGCCGGTCGATGAGCGCCGATGAAGGCCACGCCTGGGGGTTTCACAACAAGCTGGTTTCTGCGGAAGAGCTGTCCAGCGAAGCACATAGCTGGGCAGAGCGGATCGCGGCTGGACCGAACTTCGGGCATATGATGACCAAGACCATGCTGGCGCAGGAATGGTCGATGTCGATCGAGCAGGCGATCGAGGCCGAGGCGCAGGCCCAGGCGATCTGCATGCAGACGGCGGATTTCGAACGCGCGTTTCATGCTTTTGTGAACAAGGACAAACCGCTGTTTGAGGGCGATTGAGCCGTGAAAACGCCGGAACCTGCGCCGGAGGAGGGTGCGGGAGCCTCCGGCGGGAGTATTTTGGGAAAGATGAAACTGGGAGGGCCGCGCCATGGCGGACAGGACGTTTCTGAACTGGCCGTTTTTTGAGGACCGGCACCGGACGCTTGCGGAGGAGCTGGAGGCCTGGGCCGCGGCACACTTGGCGGGGATTGATCATTCCAACACCGACGCCGCCTGCAAGGCGCTGGTTACGGCGCTGGGGGAGGGCGGCTGGACGCAGCATTCCGGAGCAATGACCGGGGAACGGCTGGATGTGCGCACGCTCTGCCTGATCCGGGAGACCCTGGCGCGCCATGACGGGCTGGCGGATTTCGCCTTTGCCATGCAGGGGCTGGGCACCGGGGCCATTTCGCTGTTCGGGACAGGGGCGCAGCAGGCGGAATGGCTGCCGCTGACCAAGGCAGGCAAGGCGATTGCCGCCTTTGCTCTGACCGAGCCGCAGTCGGGATCGGATGTGGCTAATTCCACCATGACGGCGACGCTGGATGGCGATGCCTATGTTCTGAACGGTGAGAAAACCTGGATCTCCAACGGCGGCATTGCTGACGTCTATACGCTGTTTGCCCGCACCGGAGAGGCGCCGGGGGCAAAGGGTTTGAGCGCCTTTGTTGTGCCTGCCGGCTTGCTCGGATTTGAAGTCGCGGAACGCCTGGAAACCATTGCGCCGCATCCGCTGGCCACCTTGCGCTTCACTGATTGCCGGATCCCGACATCGGCCATGCTGGGGCAGCCGGGGCAGGGCTTCAAGATCGCAATGTCGGTGCTGGATGTGTTCCGCTCGACCGTGGCGGCGGCAGCGCTGGGGTTTGCCCGGCGGGCTTTGGACGAGGCACTGATGCGGGTGACTGCGCGGCAGGTGCAGGGGGCGCCGCTGTTTGATCTGCAAATGGTTCAGGGCCATATCGCGGACATGGCGCTGGATGTGGATGCCAGTGCGCTGCTGGTCTACCGGGCCGCCTGGGCCAAGGACAGCGGCGCCGCGCGGGTCACCCGCGAGGCGGCGATGGCCAAGCTGTTTTCCACCGATCAAGCGCAAGCCGTGATCGACAAGGCCGTGCAGCTGCATGGCGGCGATGGGGTGCGGCGCGGCCAGAAAGTTGAGGAACTGTACCGTGATATCCGCGCCTTGCGCATCTACGAGGGCGCCTCGGATGTGCAGCGGGTGGTGATCGCCCGCCAGGCGCTGGGCGCGTTCCAGGGAGGGAATTGAGATGCTGGGACCAACGGCCCATGTAGATACATTTGCCCGGGACAACCTGCCGCCTGCGGATCAGTGGCCCGAATTCCTTTTGGAGGGATTTGAGTATCCGGATTACCTGAACGCCGCAGTCGAGCTGACGGATGCGATGGTTGAAAAGGGGTTTGGCGACAACACCGCGCTGATCGGCAACGGCCGCTACCGCACCTACAAGGAGCTGGCCGACTGGACCAACCGGCTGGCGCATGTGCTGACCGAGGATTTGGGGGTCAAGCCCGGCAACCGGGTGCTGATCCGCTCAGCCAACAACCCGGCGATGGTGGCCTGCTGGCTGGCCGCGACCAAGGCGGGCGCGGTGGTGGTCAACACCATGCCGCTCTTGCGTAAGGGTGAATTGGCCAAGATTGTCGACAAGGCGGAAGTTTCCCACGCGCTCTGCGACACCAGGCTGAAGGATGAACTGGTGGCCTGCGCCAAGGAATCCAAGTTCCTGAAAACAGTT
>JBFOLS010000498.1:0-2223 GCA_040830225.1 Leisingera sp. | reverse complement strand
GGCCTTCAGGTCCTGCAGGCAGAGCGAGGCGTTGAGGCGCACCCGCGCATGGGTCATCGGCGCCTCCACCCCGGTCAGCGCAGCAAGCTGCGCCTCGGGCCTGGTGCCGAAGGTTTCAAAGGGCAGCACATGCAGGCGGGCATCGGGCATGGCGCAGGCAAGATCAGTGATCACATCGCGCCAGCTGCGCGGCGCGTGCGCAAGCCGGTCCAGCTGGGCCTCTGAGGGCACCCGGTGGCCGCGCGCCACCGCATAGCACAGCGCCGAAGTCCAGTAGCTGTCCAGGCTGCGGATGCTGAGCGCCACATCGGTGACGGTCCGGCCGAATGCCTGCGAGAACCGTGCCATCCGCTCCCCGACGCCGCCATAAAGATCGCCGAGACGCAGGTTCTCGCGGATGGTGCCCATCATGTTTTCTTCGCTGACCAGCAGCTGATGCACGCCATTGTCGCGGCAGGTGGACAGCTGCAGCTGCAGCCGCCCGCGGGCGCGCTGCGCCAGATTGCGGCCGGTGACGCGCGCAGGCCCGGGCTGGATGCCGTGGAACAGGCCGTTCCGGGTCCGGAACGGCCCCCAGAAGCCAATACCCTGCTTTTTCAGGCCCTGCGCGTTCTGGCGCATGTATTCCTGGAACGACGTGGTGGCGCAGCGGTGGGCACCGGTATGAAGGATCACTTTCATCGTGCTTTGGGACCTCTTTTGGAGGGCCGCAGGCCGCAGCCCGGTCAAGGGGAATTGCACAATCATGGCCGACAACCCCTCATTATCCCGTTAACGATGATATTTTTTGACCAAGTCACGGATTTCTCAGTCGCATTTGCCGCCGCTGAACATATATTCATCGGGACAGGAGAGATCATGAGAGCAATCCTAAGCGTTGTAATGGCAGGTTTTCTGCCGCTGGCCGCCGCCGCGGCTGACGGCAGCACGCCCGAATTGATCCAGCCCGGGTATGATGCGGCGCTGGAGGAATTCCAATGGACGCACCGCCCGGTGGTGGTGTTTGCCGACAGTCCCGAAGACCCCCGCTTCCACGAGCAGATGGAGCGGCTGATGGACGGCATCGAGGCCTTGAAGGAGCGCGATGTTGTGGTGCTGACGGATACCGATCCTGCAGCGAAGTCCGCGCTGCGCAAGAAGCTGCGGCCGCGCGGCTTCATGCTGGTGCTGGTGGGCAAGGACGGCGGTGTGAAGCTGCGGAAGCCGCATCCGTGGACGGTGCGCGAGCTGTCCCGCACCATCGACAAATTCCCTGAACGCCAGCGCGAAATCGAAGAGCGCCGCGGCGGCTGAGCAGTCAGCCGTTGCCGCGGACGTAGATCAGCGCCATCGCCTGCTTGTCGAGGACCAGCATGGCGTGGCCCTCGGGCACGAAGACCAGATTGGACGTTGGGTTGCGGATTGCCTGATAGTAGATTGATTTCACCAGATCCGACATGCAGCTGACGCCGGCGAGGCCGGAATTCAGCACCCCCAGCCCCTGCGGCAGGTTGCGGGACATGATGGCCTCGGTCACCGCATTGGGCGACTTGCCGGAAACCGCAAAGACCACCGGCTTTCCTTGGTCCAGCATCTTCATGCCGGTTTCGATCGAGCGGGCGCGGTCCAGCAGCGAAGTGATGCGCGGGCTCTCCGCGGTGTGAAACACCGCCGCGGTGCAGCTTGAGGAGGATTGGAAGAAATAAGTCTCCCCCAGCTCGACCCAGGCGGAAAGCTGGGCGCGCAGGGCGTCCTCCTTGTCGAGCGCGCAGCCGGACAGGAGCAACAGGGCGGAGAACAGGCACAGGATGGAACGGAGCATGCGGCACCTTAAGGTCGTCGAACCGCGCCAGTGTCGCAGAAAATCCTGAAGAAATCGTAGGCGGGGCAGGCACGCCCGGGGGGGCGGGAAACCCCGCCTGTCCGTCTGCATATGCGCCTGCCCCGAAGTGCATTACTCGAATTCCATGATCACGTCGTCGACCGCCAGGCTGTCGCCGGCGCCCGCGTTGATCTTGGAGACGACGCCCTTCTTCTCGGCGCGCAGGATGTTTTCCATCTTCATCGCCTCGACGGTGCAGAGTGCCTGGCCTTCCTGGACCTCCTGCCCCACTTCGACGTCGACCTTCACAATGAGGCCGGGCATCGGGCAGAGCAGCATCTTGGAGGTGTCCGGCGGCAGCTTTTCGGGCATCAGCTCGGCCAGCTCCGCCTGGCGCGGGGTACGCACCTTGACGGTCAGAT
>JBFOLS010000497.1:0-2406 GCA_040830225.1 Leisingera sp. | reverse complement strand
GACCAGCAGCTTGCCGGCATCGGGTTTGGCGTACCAGGTTTCGCCTGCGCCCATGATCATCGGCCAGGCGGTCACGTCATGGCCGCCGGGGGCGGGCAGCCGCGCCATCGAGCGGCGCTTGGGCTGCAGCCCGATCGGGGCAACACCTGCCAGCCGGGCGATCCGGTCGGCCCAGGCGCCAGCGGCATTGACCAGCTGCCTGGCTTCATATGTTTCGCCGCCTGCAGTGACCTGCCAGCCGACGGCGGTGCGGATGATTGCGGTGACGGCTGCGCGGGTCTGGATCACGGCGCCATGTGCGCGCGCCGCCTTTGCAAAACCCTGCAGCAGCAGGTCGGCGTCGAGGTCCTGGGCCTCGGCATGGTAGCCGGCCATTGTGACCCGTTCGGGGTGCAGGATCGGCACCTTGGCGCGGGCTTCATCGCCGGAAATCGGCTCCAGCGCCAGCTCCTTCAGGCCATGGGCAAAGACCTCGGCGTTCTGCGGCCCGCCGACCAGCATGAAGCCGCGCGGCGACAGGCAGCCCTGGGCCTGGTGATGGGCCGCGCTGGCACGGGACAGCGCCACAACAGGCGGCGGCCCGTAGGTCTCGGCAAACATCGCGGCAGAGCGGCCGGAGGCGTGGTAACCCAGCGCGTCTTCCATTTCCAGGAGGGTGACGCTGCCGAGTTCCGACAGACGGGCCGCGGCGCCAGTGCCGGCAAGGCCGCCGCCGATGACGAGGAAGTCCTGCATGGGTTCAGCTCTCCTGTTCTTCAAGCCGGTCGGTGGCAGGGGCCGGGCGGGGGCTGAGGGCCTCGACGGTCTGATAAAGCTCTGCGTCCATTTCAAAGTCCAGTGCCGCCAGCGACGGTTGCAGCTGCTGCGCGTTCCGGGCCGAAATGATCGGCATCGGCGCGGTTGGATGGGCGGCGGCCCAGGCCACGGCAAGGGTGGCCGGATCAGTGCCGCGCTGGGCGGCCAAATCCGCCAGGGCTTTGGCAGTCTCATGCATCACGGCAGGGCCGTAGCGGGTGCTGTAGCCCTTGTCCTCGGTGATGCGGCCGGTGCCGCCTGCCGCGTATTTCCCGGTGAGAAGACCGCCGCCAAGGGGCGAGTAGGGGGCTGCGGCGATGCCCTGGTCCCGGCACATCGGCAGGATCTCGACCTCGGCCTGGCGCTTCACCAGCGAGTACATCGGCTGCAGGATGTCGACGGCGGTGCCGGAGGGCAGCCCGGCCATCTGCGCCTTCATCACCTGCCAGGCGGCAAAGTTTGACAGGCCGGTGTAGCGGATCAGCCCCTCATCCTTGAGCGCGGCGAAGCAGTCCATGGTTTCGCGCAGATCGGTGCTGTGGTCGAACCGGTGCAGGTAGAGCACGTCAACCACGTCGATCCTCAGCCTGCGGCGGCTTTCATCAAGCTGACTGCGCATATTGGCGGCCCCGGCGCCGCCCTCGTAACCCGCCTTGGTGGCGATCAAAAGCCGACCGCGCTCCTGCCTGATCAGCCTGCCCAGGATCTGTTCGGAGCGGCCGTCGGTGTAGACCCAGGCAGTGTCGAAATGGGTGATCCCGGCGGCCCTGCTGGCGGCATACATTTCTGCGGATTGCTGGTCGCTGGCGCGGCCGCCGAACTGCATGCAGCCAAAGGCAAAGCGGCTGGCCGGGGTTCCGTCGGGGCTGGTCAGAATCTTGCTGTCGGCTTTGGTCATGGCGCAGAGCTTGGCACAGGGCTTGGCCGCGGGAAAGGCGGTTTCTTACGCCTGAAAACGCGGTCTGGACCTGCCACAATGACGCCCGGTTTCCTTGTCATCATATGCCCGAGCGGAATGGAGAGTGAACGTGAGACAAGTTTTGATGATTGGGGCGGCAGCTGTTCTAGCAGCCTGCGCGGCGCCGGAAAAGCCGGACTACTGGTCGGCAACCCGGACCGGTTACGGCGCGCAGCCCGGGGCACAGACCGCGGCGGATGGCGGCACCGATTACCGGGCAGCGGCTCTGGCAGAGCTGGCCCCGGCCGAGGCAATGCGCCCCGGCTTGCACAAGACCCGTACCGGCGCGCCCTGGCTGGTGACACATTCACAGAGGTTCCAGGCTGGCGGCGAACGTTTGAATGGACCGGACGCCGCAAGCGCAGCCATTGCTTACAAAGCAGATGAGCGCAAGACGCCTTATGCGGCCAAGACCCATCTGGGGAGTGCAGAGACCCGGTTCCGGATCGTCACCGTGGATGGCAGCAGTTTCGCGGTGCTGTTTGCAATCAGCATGCCGAAGAAGGAGCTGAGGGCGCAGAACAGTGCCCAGCTGGGTGAGCTGACGGCCTATGTGGCGCAGATCTCGGGCTGCACGCTGGCCGGTGCGGCAATGGCAGAACGGGATGGCGGGCTGATCCGGAGGCTGGCGGCACCTGTGCGCTGTTCGTGAT
>JBFOLS010000496.1:0-6618 GCA_040830225.1 Leisingera sp. | reverse complement strand
GCGCTCGCCATGGGCGTCACCCAGATCAACCTTGTTGTCGGACAGTATGTAGCCTCGGACATCGAAAAGGCCGCCAGCTGGCTGTTCATCGCCGACCGGCTTTATCAGCTGCCGCTGGGTGTGGTCGGCATTGCTGTCGGCATCGTCCTGCTGCCCGCCCTCTCCCGCCGCCTGCGCGCAGGCGACAGCGCTGGCTCGCAGGATGCCTTGTCCCGCGCCGGTGAATTCTCGCTGCTGCTGGCAATCCCATCTGCTGCGGCTTTCATAACCGTGCCGGTCCCGCTGGTCTCGGTGCTCTATGAACGCGGCGCCACCGGCCCCGACGACGTGGCGGCCATCGCCCTGGCCGTTGCCATCTACGGCGCCGGCCTGCCAGCCTTCATGCTGCAGAAAGTGCTGCAGCCGCTCTATTTTGCACGCGAAGACACAAAAAGCCCGTTCCGCTATGCTCTGGTAGCCATGCTGGTCAACGCCGCTCTCGCCTTTGGCCTGAAACCTGTGCTTGGCTGGATCGCTCCTGCCATCGCGGCCTCTGCCGCTGGCTGGGCAATGGTGCTGCTGCTGGCACTGGGCGCCCGCCGGATGGGTGAGGAAGCCCGTTTCGATGCCCGCTTCCGCAGCCGCGCCTGGCGCATCCTGGCCGCCTCCGCGGTCATGGGCGCAGTACTTTACGGCGCAGCCGCTTGGGGCAGCTGGCTGTTCCAGCTGGACTATTGGCGCTATCTCTCCCTGCTTTGCCTGGTTGCCTTGGGCGGAGCGGTCTACTTTGCGGCCGGCCAAATCTTGGGGGCTTTCCGCCTGTCGGAATTCCGCAGAGCCCTCAGCCGCCGGAAACAAACCTGAACCGCCCCCTGTTCTGTCGGCACCGTCCGGTTCAACTCCGGGTCAAGAGCGGCAATGCCGCCGCCCTGCACGCCTGGTTTAGCCTTGAGCCGGAACCGGCTAATCACTCAATGGTAACGGCGCCTTCAGAGCAATCCAGCCCCTGAAGCGCTTCTCAGCAGAAACTCTGCAGCGCGCGAAGCGCGCTGCCCGGCCCAACGGCTGGAAATGCCCGGCAGGGGATTTGACAGCGGGCGGGAGCGCTACCGTACTCAGTCGTGGCGGATCCGGTTGCGGATACGGGCCCAGCCGCCCGGCGCCAGGAAGAACGACAGGCCAAAACCGGTGGCAAAGCCCGCCAGATCCGCAACCCAGTCCTTCTGGCCGCCGAACAGCAGGCCAAACAGCAGCTGCGCCCCCATCAGGAAGGCGATCAGCGAAAACGCCCTGCTCTGCTGCGCCCCGACCGAGGCAAGTGAGCGCCACAGCAGGAACGTGAACGCGCCGATAAGCCCGTAAACTGCCGGGAAGCCTCCGATCAAGGGCTGCCCGCTGCTTATCAGCAGAGCGTAACCAAGCGCGCCCCCTGCCCCGGACAGCACAAAGATGATGACCATTGCCAAGTCGCCCATCACCTCCCCCACCATTTTGCCCATCGCCAGCACAAAGACGCAGACGAACAGCGCATGGGTGAAAGTGCCATGCACAAAAATGTAGGAGACAAAGCGCTTCAGGTGCTCTGGCAGCCAGCGGCCGCTTTCCTGCATCCACCAGAAGATCTCGCTGGAAAACGCATAGGACTGGATCGCCTCCAGCCGCCAGCCGACCGCCTCCGGACCGCCCAGAATACCGCGCGTGCCCAGCGAGAATACGGCTTCGATGCCCATTATGATCAGCACCAACGCCACTACGGCAGCAGGCAAAGGGTTGACGGGGGCATTGTGGGGCTGGCTGCTCATCCGGGCTCCTTGCGGCACGGAATCCCCCGCGCCTGTTGACCTATCCTGGCCTCATGGGTAAGCCACCGGGGTTGCTATTTCCAGACGGGAGTTATGCCTAGATGAGCGAAACCACATTCACCCCGCGCGTCTTTTCGGGGATTCAGCCCTCCGGCAACCTGCACCTGGGCAATTACCTCGGTGCCCTGAAGCGGTTCGTCGACTGGCAAGCCAAGGATGTGGAGACCATCTACTGCATGGTGGACCTGCATGCGATCACCGTCTGGCAGGATCCCAAAGACCTGATGAAGTCCACGCGCGAGCTTTGCGCAGGCTTCATCGCTGCCGGCCTGGACCCGGAGAAATCCATCCTGATCAACCAGTCCCAGGTGCCTGAGCACGCGCAGCTTGCCTGGATCTTCAACTGCGTCGCCCGCATGGGCTGGATGCAGCGGATGACCCAGTGGAAGGACAAGGCGGGCAAGAACCAGCAGAACGCCTCGCTGGGCCTGTTTGCCTATCCCGCACTGATGGCGGCGGACATTCTGGTCTACCACGCCACCCATGTGCCGGTGGGCGAGGACCAGAAACAGCACCTGGAACTGACCCGCGACATTGCCATCAAGTTCAACCACGACTACGGCGTCGACTTTTTCCCGGAAACCGAGCCGGTGATCGAAGGCGCGGCCACCCGCGTCATGTCGTTGCGCGATGGCTCCAAGAAGATGTCCAAGTCGGATGCCTCCGATGCTTCCCGTATCAACCTGACCGATGACGCCGACGCTATCGCCAAGAAAATCCGCAAGGCCAAGACCGACCCCGAGGCGCTGCCGTCCGAGGCCAAAGGCCTGGAAGAACGCCCTGAGGCGCGCAATCTGGTCAACATCTACGCCGCGTTGAACGAGCAGAGTGTCGATCAGGTGCTGGCCGAGGTTGGCGGCAAGCAGTTTTCGGAGTTCAAACCGATACTGGCGGACCTGGCGGTGTCGAAACTGGCTCCGATTTCCACCGAGATGGCCCGCCTGATGGACAACCAGGATGAAATCGACCGCATTCTGGCCCGCGGCTCGCAGCGCGCGCGCGACATCACCGCGCCGATCCTGCGCAAGACCTATGACATTGTCGGCATGGTGCCGCCGGTTGCCCTGTAAGAAAACCTTCGCGCCAGCGGTCCACCACAAACCCGCTGGCGCGCATGGGCTCGATCAGTCCCTGCTCAGCTTACGTCAGACGAAAACTTGTAACGCGACACCAGCCCGTACTTCAGCGCAAAGCCTTTCCAGGAAAACCTGCGCTTTCCTGAGGACACTTCGGGCTTGCCGGCTTGCCGGTCGAATTCATACATATCGATCGCCCGCTCGGCGCAGCCGCAGGCCTCGCCCAAACCGACCTTGTTGAAGTAGAACTTCGAGAAACTTTCAGGTTTTGCCATCTCACCCTCCTATGAGAGAGGCAGGCTACTGCGAGGCGCCGCAAACGCAAAACAAACTGTTCCGCGTATTCTCTTCAAGTTTTCCCGCAAAGCGTGAAAAGCCGTTAAAGCCCTCTGACACCGTTCAAAACCAGCTCGGCTGCAAGCCGCGCGTAGTCTTCGCGCGCCTTTGAACCGGCGCCGGAATTCCACATGTAATACCAGTTCAGCATGCCGAAAACCGACATGGTGGCACCGCGCAGCTTGGCAGATTCGCCCTCGAACACCTCGGGCGCCACCGCCGCCAAAGCATCGCTCACAAACTGCACCATCTCGCGCTGATAGGCGCGCAGCAGCTTCTGCTGCTCTTCCGGCAGCGCCCCCATGGCACCAATCTGTACCTGGTGCTCGTGATCCGCGCCCTGATAGGCCAGCATGATCTCACCTACGATGCGGCGCAGCCGGTCGTCGGGGCCGTATCCGTCCAGCTCCACGCTGCAAACACGGTCGCGCAGATCGCTCAGGTAAGTATCAAGGAGGCCGAACAGCACGGCATCCTTGCTGTCATAATAATGATAGATGTTCGCCTTGGAGATCCCGCACTCGCGCGCCAGCTGGGTCATCGACGCGCGGTCATAGCCTGCCTCCGCAAACACCTTGGCTGCGGATTTCAGGATCTGCGCGCGTTTCTGATCATGGTCTTTTGCAATCGTGCGGGCCAAAGCTCACTCCTTACCGCGGTTGTCGACGACGCGCTTGGCCTTGCCCTGACTGCGCTCTACGGATCCCGGGTCGCCTACAATGATCTCAGTGGAAACGCCAACCATATCCTTGATCCGCTTGGTCAGCATCCGCGCCGCAGCAGTCCTGCTCAGCTCGTCCGCAGCATCCGGATTGGCCTCTACAAACACGCGCATCGCATCCATCCGGCCGGATTTGTAGAGCTCGATCTGGTAGTAGGGCGCCAAGCCGCCGGTCGCCAAAAGCTGCTCCTCCACCTGGCTGGGAAAGACGTTGACGCCCCGCAAGATGATCATGTCGTCGCTGCGTCCAGTGATCTTCTCCATCCGCCGCATCGACCGTGCGGTGCCCGGCAACAGGCGCGTCAGGTCACGGGTGCGGTAGCGCACCATCGGCAGGCCTTCCTTGGTCAGCGTGGTGAACACCAGTTCGCCCAGCTCGCCATCCGGCAGCACCTCGCCGGTTTGCGGGTCGATAATCTCAGGCAGGAAGTGGTCCTCCCAGATCACCGGCCCATCCTTGGTCTCGACGCATTCGTTGGCAACACCCGGCCCCATGATCTCGGACAAGCCGTAGATATCGACGGCATGCATATCAAAGGCCTCCTCGACCTCCTTTCGCATCGCATCGGTCCAGGGTTCGGCGCCAAAGATGCCGACCTTCAGCGAGCATTCACGCGGGTCCATGCCCACCTTGTGAAACTGCTCCAGAATGTTGAGCATGTAGGACGGCGTCACCATGATCCCGTCGGGCTTGAAATCGGTGATCAGGCCGACCTGCTTTTCGGTCTGCCCGCCTGACATCGGCACCACGGTCGCGCCCAGCCGCTCGATCCCGTAGTGGGCGCCGAGCCCGCCGGTGAACAGCCCGTAACCGTATGCGTTATGCACCATATCGCCCTTACGCAGGCCCGAGGCACGCAAAGACCGCGCCACCAGATCCGCCCAGTTGCTGATGTCATTTGCGGTATAGCCCACCACAGTCGGCTTGCCGGTGGTGCCGGAGGAGGCATGCAAGCGGATGATTTCGCCACGCGGCACCGCAAACAGGCCAAAGGGGTAATTGTCCCGCAGATCGTTCTTATAGGTGAAGGGGAACTTGGCCAGATCCTTTAGTTCCTGCAGGTCGTCCGGGCGCACCCCCGCCTCGTCGAACCGCTGCTTGTACATCGGAACGTTGTCATAGGCGTGGCGCAGCGACCATTTCAGCCGCTCCAGCTGCAGGCTGCGGATTTCGTCGATCGAGGCAATCTCGATTGGGTCCAGTTCACCCTTCTTCGGGCTCAGGTCTTCCATGGCGTCCTCCACACCTTATTCGTCAAACAACGGGCCTTTGACCGCCCGGGAAAAGCCCCGGAACTCGGCGATCTGCTGGCCGTCCTGATTGGTCACTGTCACGTCGTAGATGCCGCTGCGTCCGGTCAGGGAAATCTCTCGGGCCTTGGCGGTCAGCCGATCACCCAGCCGCCCCGGCGCGGTGAAGCTGATCACGTTATGCTGGGCCACGGTCGATTGATTGCGGCTGTTGCAGGCAAAGGCAAAAGCGCTGTCGGCCAGCATGAAAGTTACGCCGCCATGGCAGATGCCATGGCCATTGCAATGGTGCTGCGCGATAGTCAGCTCCAACGCAGCCTCTCCCTCGTCCACATGGGTGATTTCCATACCCGCCCATTTTGAGGCGTGGTCGTCTGCCCACATGGCGGCAGCAGATTTCTCGGCGCGTTCCCTTGGGGTCATAGTCATTTGCCTTTGAACTCTGGCGCACGCTTTTCCAGGAAACTGGCGACGCCTTCCGCATAGTCGGCACTTTCACCGCAGGTTTTCATCGCATCCGCCTCGATCTCCAGCTGATCAGACAGCGAGTTGACCGCCGCAGCCTGAATGCACCGTTTGGTCAGGCCCAGGCCCAGCGTTGGGCCATTGGCAAACTTCTCAGCCAGGGCACGGGCCTCAGTCATCAGTTCGTCATCCGGCAGCGCTTTCCATATTAGCCCCCAGTCTTCCGCCTTCTTTGCTGGCAGCGGTTCCGCAGTCAGGGCCAAACCCTTGGCCCGCGCCTCGCCCAAGAGCCGCGGCAAGTGCCAGCTGCCTCCGGTATCCGGGATCAGGCCAACTTTGGAAAACGACTGAATAAACTTGGCGCTTTCACCCGCCAGGACCATATCGCAGGCCAGCGCCAGGTTAGCACCCGCCCCGGCGGCCACGCCGTTCACCGCGCAGATCACCGGCAAGTCCAACGAACGGATCAGCCGCACCAGCGGCGCATAGAAATTGCGCACTGTCTGGCTCAGGTCCGGCGGCCCGTCCATCTTGCGCGGATCTCGGTCGCCCAGGTCCTGGCCTGCGCAAAACCCGCGTCCGGCACCGGTTAGCAGCACCGCACGGGCGCCACCGTCGCCCGCGCCTTCCAGCGCCGCGCGCAATGCTTTGTGCATTTCCTCGTTGAAACTGTTCAGACGGTCCGGACGGTTCAGGGTGATCTCCACCCAGCCCCCGTGATCCTGTGTCAGAATCGTATCGCTCATCGCTCCCTCAACCTGTCAGCGGTGCATTTGACAAACTTCTTGCATAAACCGACCGGACGGTCAATATATCTCAACATCAGATTCCAGCCAGCCGGCTTCTCCCGGCCTGACGAAAAGGACGACATGATGAGCCTTCTAGAGATTTCCAGCTTTGCCGCGGGTCAATGGGTCGCACCGGGCGC
>JBFOLS010000495.1:0-6322 GCA_040830225.1 Leisingera sp. | reverse complement strand
GGAGCGCATCCGCGCCTATCACGCGCGCCAGATGCCGGAGGATGCGCAGTGGACCGATGAGAGCGGCGCGACTTTGGGCTGGCGCTGGTCGGCGGTTTCAGCCGCCGGGCTTTATGTGCCGGGCGGGCTGGCGTCCTACCCCTCTTCGGTGCTGATGAATGCAATCCCGGCCAAAGTGGCCGGTGTTGAACGCCTGGCAATCACCGTGCCGGCGCCGGATGGGCAGATCAACCCGCTGGTGCTGTTGGCGGCGCGGCTTTCAGGGGTTGATGAAATCTACCGTGTCGGCGGTGCTCAGGCCGTGGCGGCTCTGGCCTATGGCACCGAAAGCATCGCTCCGGTGGACAAGATCACCGGCCCGGGCAACGCTTTTGTGGCGGCCGCCAAGCGGCGGGTCTTTGGCAAGGTGGGCATCGATATGATTGCCGGCCCGTCGGAAATCCTGGTGATTGCGGACAAGGACAATAACCCCGATTGGATCGCGCTGGACCTGATGAGCCAGGCCGAGCATGATGAAAGTGCCCAGTCTGTCCTGATCACCGATGACGAGGCGTTTGGCCAAGCGGTGGCAGAGGCGGTGGATAAGCGCCTCGAAACCCTGGAGCGCCGCGCCATTGCCGGCGCCTCCTGGCGCGACTATGGAGCGGTGATTACGGTGCGTGATCTGGACGAGGCTGCCGCGTTGTCCAACCGGGTGGCGCCTGAGCACCTGGAACTCTGTGTGGCGGACCCGGTGGCTTTGAGCAAAATGACAGTCCATGCCGGCGCCATTTTCCTGGGCCAGTACACGCCCGAGGCCATTGGCGATTATGTCGGCGGTCCCAACCACGTGCTGCCAACAGCGCGTTCGGCGCGGTTCTCTTCCGGCCTGTCAGTGATGGATTTCCTCAAACGCACCACGCTGAGCCAGATGACCCTGGATTCGCTGCGGGCCATCGGTCCGGCGGCAGAGGTGCTGGCAAACAGCGAAAGCCTGGAAGCGCACGGGCTGTCTGTCACGGCAAGACTTGATGCATTGAACGGCTAAGGTGCTGAGGGGCGCGGCTCCTCTGCGCGTGCCGCGCATTCACCCTGGAGTATTTCGAACCAGAAAGAGGCCGCCGCCCGTTCAGTAGTGGGCGGTATAGCCGCCATCTACAGCCAGCACCTGCCCGGTGATGTAAGACGCAGCGGGTGAGGCGAGGAAAAGGATGGCGGGTGCCAGCTCCTCCGGTTCGCCCCAGCGTCCGAGGCAAGTGGCATTCTGCAATTTCTCTGCAATGGCCGGGTCTGCGGCTGCGGCCATATTGGGGGCGGTCTTGAAGAACCCCGGCGCAATCGCGTTCACGGTGATGCCCTTCGGGCCAAGCTCTGCGGCCAGCGCCTTGGTCATACCGTTTATGCCTGCCTTCGCGGTAGTATAGGCGGCGTCGCCTGCCTGGGCGATAAGGCCGGCAATGGACGAGATATTGATGATCCGCCCACAGCCCTTGACCTCCATCTGCGCTGCAGCCAGTTGCGACAGGCGGAAGGGGGAGACCAGATCGACCTCCCATAAGGACTGCAGATCGGAGCGGGTGAATTCGGGCAGGCTGCGGCGGTCGCGCTGGCCCACGTTGTTGACCAGGATATCAAGCCCGCCGGCTGCAGCGAGGCTTTCAAATGCGGCAGTGGCCGCTTCCTCGTCCGCGACGTCCAGAACCAGCGGATGGGCGGTGCCTGGTATCCGGGTTAAGGCCTGCTCCACCCGGTCCCGGCTGCGCCCGTTGACCCAGACTTCGGCGCCGGCTTCGGCCAACAACCGGGCCGCGGCAAGGCCCAGCCCGTCCGTTGATCCCGTCACCAGCGCCCGCTGCCCTGCAAGGGAAAACTGTTCAAGTGCTGTCATCGTCCTGTCTCCTGCTGCGGGCAGGCTGGGCCTGCAGGTGCTGCCTGTCAACCACTGCCGCAAATGGCCTTTGCTTTGACGCCCCTTGCTGCATTGCCCCAGGCGCGGCGGTGCGATACTCATGGCCGGACGCCCTCGCGCAGATCAGAGACAAAGACCCATGAGCCGCATCAGTCAAATCGAATTGGACGACCGCAACCTGCCGCCGCCGACGCCGGAAATCGAGCAGGAGCGCAAGGTGGCGATCTATGACCTGATCGAGGACAACAGCTTTACCCTGCCGTCCCGCGACGGGCGGGAGCTGCCTGCAGGCCCCTATCATCTGGGGCTGGCGATCCGCGACAAACGGCTGGTTTTCGACATCAATACCGAGGCGGGCGAAAAGGCTGCTGAGTTCCACTTGTCTCTGTCGCCCTTCCGTCAGGTGGTGAAGGATTACTACCAGATCTGCGAGAGCTACTTCTCGGCGGTGAAAACCATGCCGCCCAGCCAGATCGAGACCCTCGACATGGCCCGTCGCGGCATCCACAACGAGGGCAGCCGGGTACTGCAGGAGCGGCTTGAGGGTAAGGCCGAGGTCGACACCGACACCGCCCGCCGCCTGTTTACCCTGATCTGCGTATTGCATTTCGGAGGCTGACGCGTGGAGGAACTGCCGCAGTCCGTTCTGTTCTGTTGCGACCACAATTCGGTCCGATCGCCCATGGCCGAGGGCATCATGAAGAAATTCTATGGCACCGGCACCTATGTGCAGTCGGCCGGTGTCAAGAACGACATGGAGATCGACGGCTTTTCGATCTCGGTCTGCCAGGAAATCGGGGTGGAGCTGTCGCGCCACCGGTCGCGTTCTTTTGACGAGATGGAGCGCTGGGGGGATGACCTCTCGTCGTTCGACCTGGTGGTGGCGCTGTCCCCCGCCAGCCAGCGCCGGGCGCTGGAACTCACGCGTTTTTTTCACCTTGATGTCGAATATTGGCCGATTATGGACCCAACCGGGCTCGGCGAGACACGCGATGCCAAGCTAGACAGCTACAGGCAAAGCCGTGACCAAATCATCCAGCACCTGATCAAGCGCTGGGGCGAACCGACGGAGAGATCATGACCGAGACCATTGCGCGCTATTTCGCAGCTTTCAATGCAGGCGACACCGATGCCATGCTGGAGTGCCTGGACGACCAGATCGCCCATCACGTGAACGAAGGGCAGATCCGTGTCGGCAAAGAGAAATTTGCCGAGTTCTGCGCCCATATGAGCCGCTGCTACAAGGAAGAGCTGACCGACATGGTGATCTTCTCGGCAGAAGAGGGCACGCGTGCTGCGGCCGAATTCATCGTGAACGGCACCTATCTGCAGACCGACGAAGGCCTGCCGGACGCCAACGGCCAGACCTACCGCCTGCCGGGCGGCTCGTTCTTTGAGCTGAAGGACGGCAAGATTTCCCGCGTCACCACCTATTACAACCTGGCGGACTGGATCGCCCAGGTTTCCAAGTAATGGCAATCCGGGTTGAAGCCATGACCGGCGCGGCGCTGGAAGCCGCGCTGGACGATGTCGCGCGCCTGCGCATCGCGGTGTTCCGGGCCTGGCCGTATCTCTATGATGGTGACCTGGGGTATGAGCGGGAATACCTGCAAAGCTACCGTGACAGCGCGCGCGCGGTTGTCGTTGGCGCCTTTGATGGCGAGACGCTTGTTGGCGCCTCGACCGGCGCGCCGCTGGCTGATCACGCCGATGACTTCGCGGCTGCGTTCGAGGGGGCCGGCATTGACCTGAACCAGGTTTTCTACTGCGCTGAATCCGTGCTGCTGCCGGAATACCGCGGCCATGGCGTCGGTCACGGCTTCTTTGATGCCCGCGAAGCCCACGCCCGCAAGCACGGGTTTGTGAAAACTGCCTTCTGCGGCGTGCAGCGTCCGGCGGATCATCCGCTGCGCCCGGTCGCCTACGCGCCGCTGGATCCGTTCTGGCGCAAGCGCGGCTATGCACCGCTGGAAGGCGCCATTGCGCAATTCTCCTGGAAAGATGTGGATCAGGCGGAAGAGACGCAGAAGCCGCTGCAGTTCTGGATCCGGGATCTCTGAGGGCGGCAGCAGTTACGGCACCCATTCCTCCGGAAAAGGTCGGCCGACCGAGGCCCATGCGCGCTGCAAGTCCTTGGATTCGCTGCATGCCGTGCGAGGAAGGTCGTCGGCCAGATCGAACCAGGGCATCTTGCTCTCAATCCCGGCATGCCAGGTCGGTGCGAAATCTTCTGGACGCTCAAGGCTCATTGTCGACAGCACCATGAAAGACGAGACCTCTGGCTTCATCAGCTGATAACTCAGCGCCGAACCGCACTGCGGGCAGAACCCGCGCCGGGCAATTGGCGAGCTGTCGAACCATTTGGGGGCTGCCGGTCCGAAATGAACGGCATTGGCGGGAAAAGCGGTCCAGGAAAACGCCGGCGCGCCGGTAAAGCGCTGGCAGAACCGGCAGTGGCAGTAGCCCGAACCAACCGCAGCCTCGGTCACTTCGAAACTTAAATGGCCGCAGAGGCAGCGCCCGCGCACCAAAGGCACCTTTTCCGGCCCGCCGCCGAAATCGAACAGCGGCTGGGCGGCCACCGGCGAGGGCGCATCTCCGATCCGCACGCGATATGTGTGAACCGGATGCGAAATATTCTTGAGCTTGCGATGCCCGAGGTCGTCGAGGTCTGCGGTAATCCGCCCAGCCACCTGTTCGTACACGGCGCTGGAGAGCAAGATGCCGCCCGGGTCAGCCTCGCTTTCCAGCCGCGCCGCAATGTTCACCCCGTCCCCCAGTAAGTCAGTGCCCTCCACCAGAACGTCACCCAGGTTGAGGCCGATGCGGTAGAGAATGCGCGAGTTGTCCGGCTGTTCTGCTTCTGCCTTTCCGATGCCTGTCTGCAGGGCCAGTGCACAGCGCAGAGCTTCTACAGGACTGGCGAACTCTGCCAGCAGCCCGTCGCCCATTCGTTTGAATACCCGACCGGCATGCACTGCCAGTTCGGGTTCAATCACCTGCTGTGAGAGCATGGCCAGACGTTCGAACGTGCCTTCTTCATCCGCCTCTGTCAGGCGGCTGTACCCGACCACGTCCATAGATAAGATGACTGTCAGTCTGCGTTCCATGCATCCTCCGATGCCCAGGAGCCCTTCCGCAATCTTATCGTAAATTTCGGCAATCCTCAAAAAGCTTGGAGTTTTTGGCAGTTTTCGGGTGGCGGCGGGCGAGCGGTGCTGTTTCCTGTCGCTCCACTTCGGAAGCGCCATGGACTTCGCATGAAACTTGCCTACAAATCGCAAGGATGAAGACAATGCCGACCGGGAAACTTCCAGATGAAGATCGCCACCGCCGCTTATCCGCTTGATTGGCTCAATAGCTGGTCGCAATACGAGGACAAATTGGCTGACTGGGTCGGGGAAGCTGCCGGCAACGGTGCGGACTTGCTGGTGTTTCCGGAATACGGGGCAATGGAACTTTCCACATTGGACGGTGCGGCAGTTGCCGGGGATCTGGAGCAGTCGATCCATTCGGTGTCGGAGAAAATGGAGGATGCTGCAGCTTTGCATCTGAAGCTGGCGGCCGAATACGGGGTGCATATCCTGGGCGCCTCGGCCCCGGTGAACAGCGGGATGGCACGGCCGGTGAACCGGGCCGAACTCTACACGCCGACGGGCGGCCGGGACCACCAGGACAAGCAGATCATGACCCGCTTCGAACGTGAGGAGTGGGATATTACGGGCGGCGGCCCGCTCAAGATCTTTGACACAGCCTTGGGCAGAATCGGTGTGCTGATCTGTTACGACAGTGAGTTCCCGCTTTTGGGCCGGGCACTGGCGGAGGCCGAAGTGATTCTCGTACCCTCCTGCACCGAAGCGCTGGCGGGATACTGGCGGGGGCGCGTCGGGGCGGAGGCGCGGGCATTGGGAAAACAAAGCGTGACCGCCCAGGGCCCGCTCGGGGGGAGGTCGGGGGCATTGGAAAACCAAGGCGTGACCGCCATGGCCTCGCTGGTGGGCAGCTACGACTGGTCCGAGGCGGTGGACGCCAATACCGGCATGGGCGGGATTTTCGGCCCGCCGGACAAGGGGTTCCCGGGAACCGGGGTGCTTGCCGAAGGCGTCATGAACCAGCCGGGCTGGACTTACGCTGAGGCGGAACTGGACACGATTGCCCATGTGCGGGCTGATGGCGGCGTGCTGAATCGTCTGCATTGGGAGGAGCAAATGCCGCGGGTGAAATCGGTCACAAAAGCCGTGTTATCCTGATTGAGCCCTTGAAATATTGGGAAAATGCCCCCATTTAAGCGCACGTCCCGCAGTATGCGGATTAACCCAATGATGGAGACAACATGGCCAAGGAAGATACGCTCGAATTTCCCGGTGTCGTGAAGGAACTCCTGCCTAATGCGACGTTTCGGGTCGAGCTGGAAAACGGCCATGAAATCATCGC
>JBFOLS010000494.1:0-4269 GCA_040830225.1 Leisingera sp. | reverse complement strand
GGCGAGCCGTGCCGGCGCGAGGGTTGCGCAGGGTCAATTGCCAGAATCACACAGTCCGGGCGCTCCACCTTCTACTGTGTAAAGTGCCAAAGATAGCTTGATCAGAGGGACCCTTTTGGTAAGGACTTGAGGCTGAACGGAACAACCGAAAGAGAAATCATGGCCTACGAGACGATCACCGTCGATGTGCAGGACCACGTTTGCCTTATCAAGCTGAACCGCCCAGAGGCGATGAACGCGCTCAACCAGGAGCTCATTGGCGAGCTCTGCGATGCTCTTGAGGAAGCTGATGCCAGCGACAAGGTGCGCTGCATCGTACTGACCGGATCCGAGAAGGCCTTTGCCGCCGGTGCCGACATCAAGGAGATGTCGGAGATGAGCTTTACCGAGGTGTTTTCCACCAACCTGTTTGCCGATGCCAATGACCGCATCTCGGCAATCCGCAAGCCGGTGATCGCGGCGGTCGCGGGCTATGCGCTGGGCGGCGGCTGCGAGTTGGCGATGCTGTGTGATTTCATCATTGCAGCCGAGACAGCCAAGTTCGGCCAGCCCGAAATCAATTTGGGCGTTGTGGCCGGCATTGGCGGCACCCAGCGTCTGACCCGCTTTGTCGGCAAGTCCAAATCGATGGACATGAACCTGACCGGCCGCTTCATGAACGCCGAGGAAGCCGAGCGCGCAGGCCTGGTGTCGCGTGTGGTGCCCGCTAAGAAACTGATCGAGGAAGCCACAGGCGCGGCCCAGAAGATCGCCGAGAAGTCCTTGCTGACAGCCATGGCCGTAAAGGAATCGGTGAACCGCTCATACGAGTTGCCGCTGAACGAGGGCCTTCTGTTCGAGCGCCGGGTGTTCCACTCGATGTTTGCCACCGAAGACCAGAAAGAGGGCATGGCTGCCTTCCTGGAAAAGCGGGAGGCGCAGTTCCGGGACAAGTGAGGCCTGTATCGGAAACCGTCCGGGGGACGGTTTCAGGGCCGAACGGGCGGAGTCCCAGGCCGGGCCTGCAGCAGAAGTCACGAAACGGCGGGCTTGGCGGTCTGCCGTTTTGCTTTCGGGGGCAGCGCCCTTGCAATTCCCCGCAGAGTTGGATAAACGCCGCCGTCATACATGCGCGTGCAGCCCGCTCAGGCTAGAATCACACCGGTGAGTTGGCCCGGGGCTGGCTGGCATTGCGTCCGATCGAAACAGAACCCGAGATAAGGTCACATACCATGGCAAATTCGCCCCAGGCTAAGAAGCGCGCACGTCAGAACGAAAAGCGCTTTGCCGTCAACAAAGCCCGTCGTTCGCGCATCCGCACCTTCTTGCGTAAAGTTGAAGAAGCCATCGCTTCCGGCGACAAAGAAGCTGCAACCGCAGCTCTGCGCGCAGCTCAACCCGAGCTGATGCGCGGCGTTACCAAGGGTGTGTATCACAAAAACACCGCTTCCCGGAAAATTTCGCGCCTGTCCGCACGCGTGAAAGCACTGGCCTAAGATTCGCTCCGCTGAGCGGCCTCAAGTACAGTTGAAAAGATGTCAGGGCGCTGCAGATTGCAGCGCCTTGTTTTTTTGGGAAAGCCTTGCCCGGCTGCTGCGGGCGCGAGAGATTCTTTATCCACAAAGGCAGAGTCAACATCATAGTTTCGTTGCTGCCGCCCCCCTCGAATTGCTACCACTAAGTCAGCGATTCACTCGCTGGGGGGACAGGCTGCTCGCGGCAATCTTGACGGGCATCAAGGTTGTCAGGTTGTCCGGTACAGACGGCACGCTAGTGTTTAGATCTGACCGGGAGCCACTGCTGTATCGGTTATGGTCAGCAGCCTCGTCTCATTTGTGTGCGACACTGTTCGTAACGGCAGATCCGCCGCCTTCCTGCGGTTGGTTTTGCTGTTTTTGGCGAACAAATGCTTTCGGGCGATGCGGCCAGCGATGGTCCGCACACGGTAAACCTGTGCGTGAACGGCCCCCAGGTGGTTGGGGGAAACGATAGAATTGGCCTGCAAATGGGCCGCTGCTTTTTGGGGACGCGTGAGGCGCAGCATGACAGAAGAAAAATGGGGACAGCTCAGGAACCGGCTGTTGAAAACAGTTGGCCAGAACAATTTCACAACCTGGATTGAGCCCCTTGAGTTTGACGCTGTGGACGGCGGAACCGCCGTCTTCAAGGTGCCGACGAATTTCATGGGAAATTACGTCAGCCAGAACTTTGCAGACCTGATTCTGCATGAGCTGACCATGTCCGGTGAGCCGGTGCAGCGCCTGGCTTTCCGGGTTGCAGCCAACAGCCCGGTTCGGCCTGTGGAGCAGGCTGCTTCTCCGGCCTATGCTGGCGGCCAGGAAGATCTGGCGGTCATGACTGCACCTGCGGCGGCATCCTCCGCAGCAGCTGGCAAAGACACGCTGGAAGCGCTGCAGGCGGCGCCGCTGGACCCGCGGTTTACCTTCGACAGCTTTGTGGTCGGCAAGCCGAACGAGCTGGCGCACGCTGCTGCGCGCCGCGTCGGCGAGGGCGGTCCGGTTACATTTAACCCCCTGGTTCTGTATGGCGGCGTGGGCCTGGGTAAGACGCACCTGATGCACGCCATCGCCTGGGAGCTGAAGGAAAAGAATCCTTCGCTGAATGTGCTGTATCTTTCAGCGGAACAGTTCATGTACCGTTTCGTTCAGGCCCTGCGCGAGCGCAAGATGATGGACTTCAAGCACCTGTTCCGCTCGGTCGACGTGCTGATGGTGGATGACGTTCAGTTCATTGCCGGCAAGGACTCCACTCAGGAAGAGTTCTTCCACACTTTCAACGCGCTGGTGGATCAGAATAAGCAAATCATCATTTCCGCTGACCGCGCGCCTGGTGAGATCAAGGACTTGGAGGACCGGGTGAAATCCCGCCTTCAGTGCGGACTGGTTGTGGACCTGCATCCGACGGATTACGAACTGCGTCTGGGCATTCTGCAGACCAAGGTACAGCAGCAGCGCGAAACCTATCCTGACCTGCGTATCGCTGATGGCGTTCTGGAGTTCCTGGCGCACCGGATTTCGACCAATGTTCGCGTGCTCGAAGGCGCTCTGACCCGGCTGTTCGCCTTTGCCTCTCTGGTCGGCCGAGAGATCGACATGGACCTGACCCAGGACTGCCTGGCCGACGTGCTGCGCGCTTCCGAGCGCAAGATCACCGTTGAGGAGATTCAGCGCAAGGTCTCTGAGTACTACAACATCCGCATGTCCGACATCATCGGCCCCAAGCGCCTGCGCTCCTACGCGCGCCCGCGCCAGGTGGCGATGTATCTGTGCAAGCAGCTGACCAGCCGCTCTCTGCCGGAAATCGGCCGCCGCTTCGGCGGGCGCGACCACACCACCGTGATGCACGGCGTCAAGCGCATCGAGGAGCTGAAGCTCACCGACGGACAGATCGCTGAAGACGTGGAAATGCTGCGCCGCGCGCTGGAAGCCTGACACGCTAACGCACTCCAAAGTTTACAGCGGCCCCGGTTTCCGGGGCCGTTTTTCTTTTACTGCTGGCAGCCATAACGCCGCTGAATGCCGGGTATCACAGAAAACGAAGTTTCAAAGCGGGTAAAACCAGTCATAACAGCGCTCTGCACAGGAGCGCGGCATGACTCAGCAAACCTCTGAAAACATGGACACCCCCCGCGGATTGGCCTTTGCCGTCACCGCGTACCTGCTGTGGGGTTTCCTGCCGCTCTATATGAAAGCGCTCTCGCATATCCCTGCAGCTGAGATCGTCACCCACCGGGTGATCTGGTCGGTGCCGGTAGCGGGTGCACTGCTGATCATTCTGCGCCGGACCAAGGACCTGCGGGCGGCGCTTAAGAACCCCCGGATGCTGGGCATGGCCTGCATCACGGCTGCGCTGATCTCCATGAATTGGGGGATCTACGTTTGGTCAATCGCTGCCGGGCGGGCGCTGGATGCCGCACTAGGCTATTACATAAATCCCTTGTTCAGCATTGCGCTCGGGGCGCTACTGCTGCGCGAGCCGCTCAGCAAGGCGCAGTTGGCGGCCGTCGCCCTGGCCGCAGCTGCAGTGGTGGTACTGACGCTGGAAGCGGGGCGGGTGCCCTGGGTGGCGGTCAGCCTGACCCTCACTTGGGGCTTCTATGCGTTCTTCAAGAAATCCCTGCCGATTGGACCCAATCAGGGTTTCCTGCTGGAAGTGTTGATTCTGCTGCCTCCGGCGCTTGGCTACTTCGGCTACCTTACCGTCACCGGCAACAGCAATATTGGCGCCTCGTTCTCCGACACTGCGCTGCTGCTGGGCTGCGGTATTGTC
>JBFOLS010000493.1:0-2323 GCA_040830225.1 Leisingera sp. | reverse complement strand
ACTTAAAATCTCCTGGCCTTATGGCCGTGCGGGTTCGAGTCCCGCCGTCCGCACCATTGATTTCAATTGGAAATCTCTGACTTTCCTCCCGATAGTCGCAAGGCTGGAGGCGGGGCCGCTCACTCAGCTGGTTTCCGAATTCGGCATTGATTGGTTCTTTTTCGGAGCAATGTCTGCCCCTTGTTCCGATGCAGGAGCGGCCCGCAAAACCAAGGGAACAAACAACTGGTTAAAATGCGGGCCGCGCACCCCGACGGGCATCAGGGCAGGTAAATGGTAGGGCCAGGGTCCAAAATTTTGCGGGGAATTTTCGAAGCCGCAACTCAGTATAGAAGTGCGGCCAAGCGTCGGCGCGGACCAGGAGCGGAAGCCGGGTCCGGTGAATAAGCCTGACTATGGCCGGGTTCCGGGGCGCAAGGGACCGCAGTGCAAAGTTCTTGCGAAGCCGGGCCGGGTATTCTGTCAGTTTTTGACCGGGTCGGTGTCGGAAGGGGCGCTGTTTGCCAGATCCACAGCTCTTTTCAGGGCTTCAATCAATTGCAGTGCCGCGGCGCTGCTGCAGCGGAGGCGGCCTGTCACTTCGCTTCGCACTTCCACGCTGCCGTCGGGCATAGGTTCCAGCAGGTTTGCCTGCAGTTCGACCTGGATGGTGCCGCCAGCCTTGCCGAATGTCGTGCACCCGTCGAAATATACAATATTGCTGCTCATGCTCAGACCTCAAATAGCCGGTTCCGGTCGAGCCTATGGCGGTGCCCCTCCTGCAACAACAAAATTTTGACCGCATGATTAAGGCTTTTTGCGGGTGCAGGCCGTCCGGTGCCTGCGGGCAGCGTCAGAATTGCCGTGCCGGCTGTGTCACCACAACGGCCGGTCGGTCACCAGCCGGAAGCCCAAATGCGCGGGCGGGGATCCGACCGCGCAGCCGCCTCTGGCGGGGTCGCGGATGAGGAAGGACATGACGGACAAGTGTTCACCGCCCAGGTAGAAGGCTGAACAACTGCCGGGCGTGGCGCCGTTATAACAGTCTTGAGTCCATTCCCACACACTGCCGTCCAGATCGCTGATGCCGCTGCTGGTGGTCTGGAAGGCCCCTGTGGGCATCAGGGCGCGCCGGGGCAGGTTTTCGACCAGATAGGCAGAGGCCCAGGTCAGCGATGGGTCGGAGAAAATCGGCTCCGGCTCTGGCGGCATGACTTCGGCGGCCAGTTCATTCCATTCCGCCAGGGTCGGCAGGCGGTAAGGGTGTCCGGTGGTGTCCCTGATCCAGGCCAGGTACTCGCTGACGTCCAGGTAGCTGAGGCCGGTGGCGGGGGTGCTGGCCGGGTTCATCCCCGGACGGGGCTTCACCTTGAGCGAGCAGGCGCCGGCACTGTGGCAGCGGTCCCATTCGGCAACCGTGACCTCATGCTTCTGCACATGCAGCACATTGCCGCCAGACAAGGTAACCCGGGCTGCCTCAGGCAGGGGCGGATCACCGGCGGCGGAGCCGCGGTTCAGCACCGCGGCCCCGCCTGCGGCCAGCGCCAGCCCGGTGACTATCCCTACTGTCATCCCGAAGCGGCTGGCGATGGTCATCTTTTAACTCCTTTCCTGGACGTCAGGTGGTGAACTCGCGGGGCGGAACAACCTGTTCCATCAGTTCATTGTCCCATTGGCCCTCGACCACAAAGTGGGCGGCTGCCCCCAGCAGAGCGGCCTCGATAAGGTTGTGGTTGACGTAGGCGTAGACGCCCGGCTGACGGAAGGTGTACATGGCCGCCATTGCACTGCCGCCGCGGCACAGCCAGGTTTCAAGGCCGGTCAGCGGGGTGTCGGTGAAGGAACCAGCTTCCCAGACATAGTCGCCGTGCCCGCCGATCAGGTGGGGACGGGTGTCGCGGTTGGCCTGATTGTGGATCATCAGCACGGTGTCGCCAACCTTGGCCTTCAGCGCGCCTTCGCCTGTCAGGGCTCCGACGGAGCCGTTGAAGACCGAATGGGTCGGCGTCAGCGTCCGCATCGCCTCGATGCTGTCGGCATAGTCCTCGCCGGCAGTCTCGTAGGTCTTGTAGTTGCCGTCTTCATCCACTGGCAGGTAGAAGTCCTGTTCACCGAAATAGGCAATGCTGTCATAGCGCAGCGGGTTGCCTTGAGCGTCTTTCAGCCCGTCGCGCGGCAGTACCATGACTGCGCCGTTCATGCCGTGGGTGACGTGATAGGGGATCATCGCGCCGCCGGGCGCGCAGTGATAGGTGAAGACGCCCGGCTTGGTGGCTTTCCAGCGCAGCACGGTTTCTTCGCCTGGGAACACATGGGTGAGCCCGCCGCCGCCAAGCGCGCCGGT
>JBFOLS010000492.1:0-6974 GCA_040830225.1 Leisingera sp. | reverse complement strand
GACGAGATCGGCCGCGGCACCGCCACCTATGACGGCCTCTCCATCGCCTGGGCAACACTGGAACATCTGCATGAGGTGAACTGCTCGCGGGCTCTCTTTGCCACCCACTACCACGAGCTGACCCAGCTTGCTGCCAAGCTGGAAGGCGTCGACAACGCCACTGTCGCCGTCAAGGAATGGGAGGGAGAAGTCATCTTCCTGCATGAGGTCCGCAAGGGCGCCGCTGACCGGTCCTATGGTGTGCAAGTGGCCCAGCTGGCCGGCTTGCCCGCCTCAGTAGTTGCCCGTGCCCGCGATGTGCTCGATATGCTGGAGCAAGGCAGCCGCGAAGGCGGAACAAAGATCCAGATCGACGACCTGCCGCTGTTTGCAGCAGCGCCGCCTCCACAACCCAAGGCACCCGCAGGCCCCTCGCCAGCAGATCAGCTGCTTGCAGACATCCACCCGGATGACCTGTCTCCACGTGAAGCGCTGGAGATGCTCTACAAGTTGAAAGAAGCCGCAGGCTAAACAAAAAGAGCAGCCCCGCATGGGACCGCTCTTTCATCTTGCCAAAAATACTCCCGCCGGAGGCAGCGCCCGCAAGGGCGCTTTCTCTTATGCCGGCGTCGACGACACGCCAACCTGTGCCGCGCGCAGCAGCCGGTCGTGCAGCATGAAGCCTTCCGCGGAGACCTGAATGATATCACCCGCCTTTGTGCCTGGCACCGGTGCCTCGAACATCGCTTCATGCACTTTCGGGTCGAACTTGTCGCCAACCTCGGGTGAGACGATCCGGATGCCGTGCTTTTCGAACACGCCCAGCAGCGAGCGCATGGTCAGTTCCACGCCCTCGATCAGCGCTGCAGACACTTCGCGCTGCTCATCGGTCGCCGCTTCAATCGCGCGCTTCATGTTGTCATAAACAGGCAGCATGTCGCGGGCCAGTTTTGAGCCGCCATAGTTCTCTGCCTCGCGGCGCGCCTTGTCGCCGCGCTTGCGGGCGTTCTCGGCATCCGCCAGCGCCCGCATGAACCGGTCTTTCAGCTCATCCCGTTCCGCCCGGAGCGCATCGATTTCCAGCGAGGCGTCATCAAATTCCTCAGTCTGCGCCGCCAGCTCTTCCGCCTCAGCGGCGGCGATGTCATCCAGAAAGTCTTCGTCCTTGAGCTCTGCCATGTTTCACCTCTAACTCCGGTCCGACAACAGCTTGCCGACCAGTTGTGCCGTATAGTCCACAATCGGCACGATCCGTCCGTAATTAAGGCGCGTGGGGCCAATCACCCCCACCGCACCAATGATCTTTCGATCCGCGTTCATATAGGGAGACACCACCAAAGAGGAACCCGAAAGTGAGAAAAGTTTGTTTTCCGAACCGATAAAAATGCGCACGCCGTCGCCATCCTCGGTCAGTTCCAGAAATTCGGCGATATCGCGCTTGCGCTCCAGGTCGTCAAACAGGCTGCGGATCCGCTCCAGCTCCTCGGCGGCGCCGGCTTCTGCCAGCAGATTCGATCGGCCGCGGACGATCAGCCGCGCCTGATCGCTGCCCTCGTCTTCCCAAACTGCCAAGCCGCTTTCGATCATTGCATGCGCCAGGCTGTCGATTTCCTGGCGCCGGGCTGCGATCTCGCCCTGGATCTGCCGCTGCACTTCGCTCAGCGTGCGGCCCTCGATCAGCGCGTTCAGAAAATTCGCTGCCTCCCGCATCGAGCTGGGCGTCTGCCCCGGCGGCGGTGTGAACAGGCGGTTTTCCACGTGTCCGTCCGAGAACACCAGCACCACCAGCGCCCGGTCATGGGCGAGCGAGACAAACTCGATATGGCGGATCTCAGCCTCATGCTTGGGCGTCAAAACCAGTGACGCTCCCTGCGTGACCCCCGACAATGCCGCACCCACCCGGTCCAGCATGCCGCCCACGTCACCCGCATTCTTGCCCAATGTCGCATCAATTTTCTCGCGATCATTGGCCTTCAGATCCTCGACCTCCAAGAGCCCGTCCACGAACATCCGCAAACCTAGCTGCGTCGGCACCCGGCCGGCACTGATATGCGGACTGTCCAGCAGGCCCAGGAATTCCAAATCCTGCATCACGTTGCGCACCGTCGCCGCGCTCACCTTCTCGCTCAAGCTGCGGGTCAGGGTCCGGCTGCCAACCGGATCGCCGCTCTCCAGATAGCTTTCGACAACCGTCCGGAACACTTCCCGCGAGCGGTCGTTCAAATCCTGCAGAATGTTTTGCGGGTCACTCATCGGCCTTCCAGCACTTCTTGCGGTTTCAACATAAGAAGCCGCTGCCAAGATGTCATTAAAGAGCAGCAAGCCAAAAGGTCAATCGGGCTTGCATCGCCTTGTCTGGGGGGGCTATCCCCAAGCCAACAGTAAAAGGATACACCATGCGACCCTCTGGACGAGAATTGAATGAAATGCGCGCCGTCTCGATCGAGACCGGTTTCACCAAACACGCCGAGGGCTCCTGCCTGATCAAGGTAGGCGACACCCACGTGCTGTGCACCGCCACCATCGAAGACCGTGTGCCGCCGTTCATCAAAGGCACCGGCCTGGGCTGGGTCACCGCCGAATACGGCATGCTGCCCCGTGCCACCAACACCCGCATGCGCCGCGAGGCCTCCTCGGGCAAACAGGGCGGCCGCACCGTTGAAATCCAGCGCCTGATCGGCCGTGCGCTCCGGGCCGGCGTCGACCGCGTTGCCCTGGGTGAGCGCCAAATCACTGTCGACTGCGACGTGCTGCAAGCCGACGGCGGCACCCGCTGCGCTTCGATCACCGGCGGCTGGGTTGCTCTGCGCCTTGCAGTCAACAAACTGATGAAGGCAGGCGACGTGCAAATCGACCCGCTGCTGGATCCTGTTGCCGCTGTGTCCTGCGGTATCTATGCCGGTCAGCCTGTGCTTGACCTCGACTACCCCGAGGATTCCGAGGCCGGCGTTGACGGCAACTTCATCATGACCGGCTCTGGCAAACTGATCGAAGTACAGATGTCGGCCGAAGGTTCCGTCTTCTCGCGCGACCAGATGAACCAGCTGATGGATCTGGCCGCCCAAGGCAGCGCCGAGCTTGCCGAGATGCAGAAGGCCGCCTGCAAATGACCCGCAAACTGGAAGGCGGCAAGCTGCTTGTCGCCACCCACAACAAGGGCAAGCTGAACGAGATTACCGAAATCCTCTCCCCCTTTGGGGTCAGCGTTGTCGGCGCCGGCGAAATGGATTTGCCGGAACCGGAAGAGACCGAAGACACCTTCGTCGGCAATGCCCGCATCAAGGCACATGCCGCGTCCAAAGCAACCGGTCTCCCTGCCCTCTCCGATGACTCCGGCATCACGATCGACGCGCTGAACGGAGCCCCCGGTGTCTATACCGCGGACTGGGCCGAAACCCCCAGCGGCCGCGACTTCAAGATGGCAATGACCCGTGCCAATGACGAACTGAACGCAGCCGGTGCAAATGCCCCCCGCACCGCCCAATTCCGCTGCACCCTGGTCATTGCCTGGCCCGACGGCCATGACGAGGTGTTCGAAGGTGTGATGCCTGGCCAGCTGGTCTGGCCGATCCGCGGCGCGCACGGCTTTGGCTATGATCCGATGTTCCAGCCTGACGGCTATGACATCACCTGTGCCGAAATGAACCCGGCAGAGAAGAACAAAATCAGCCATCGCGGCAAGGCCGTGGCCCAGTTCGTCCAAGGCTGTTTCGGTGGATGACTGGCGCAACGGGGGCTTTGGCCTCTATGTTCATTGGCCCTTCTGCCAGGCCAAATGCCCCTATTGCGACTTCAACAGCCATGTCTCAGCGAAAATAGACCAGAACATATGGGTTAGGGCCTATTTGGCCGAGCTGGATAGACTCTCTGAACAGCTATCAGACCGGGTTCTGAACTCAATCTTCTTCGGAGGCGGCACCCCGTCCCTGATGCTGCCCGAAACAGTGTCTGCCGTCATCGAACGGGCACGTGAAATCTGGCCCTTTGCCAATGACATAGAGATCTCTCTTGAAGCAAACCCAGGCTCTGTCGAGGCCGGCCGCTTTGCAGGCTACCGGGATGCCGGCGTCAACAGGATCTCCATGGGCATTCAGGCTCTGAATGACGAAGATCTGCGCCGGCTTGGACGCATCCACAGTGTCTCAGAAGCCAAAGCCGCCTTTGACATCGCCCGCAACTGTTTTGACCGGGTGAGCTTTGATCTGATCTACGCCCGACAGGGCCAGACCCTGGAAGGCTGGCAGGCCGAGTTGCGCGAGGCCCTCTCGATGGCCATCGACCACCTGTCGCTCTACCAGCTCACCATCGAGGACGGCACTGCCTTTGGCGACCGCTACGCCCGGGGTAAAATGCGCAACCTGCCAAGCGATGACACTGCAGCCGACATGTATCAGGCCACCCAGGATATCTGCACAGAATTCGGTATGGCCGGCTACGAGATTTCCAACCATGCCAAGCCTGGTTCGGAATCCCGGCATAACCTGATTTACTGGCGCTATGGCGACTACGCCGGGATCGGCCCCGGCGCCCATGGCCGCCTCACCTTGAACGGCATCCGCTACGCGACTGAAACCCACCTCGCTCCGGGAGCCTGGCTGAATGCTGCTACCAAGGGCAACGGCGAATCCCTGCGCGAAGCTCTCACAGCAGAAGATGCTGCGGCTGAATACTTGATGATGGGGATGCGCCTGTCTGAAGGTCTGGATATGGTGCGTTATTCACAGCTCTCTGGCCAGGATCTTCACAAAAGCCGGCTTGATGACCTTGTACAGATGGGCATGGTCACTATCTCCGACCAGAGGCTACGCGCAACCGATCGGGGTCGCGCGGTTTTGAATGCGGTTCTCCGCGATCTGTTGATGGATTGAAGCGATGCGTTTTCTGTACGCCGGCCTTGGATTGTTCTTTGTAGCCTTGGCCGTCATTGGCATTGTCCTCCCTCTTCTTCCAACTGTTCCTTTCCTGCTTCTCGCGGCATTCTGCTTTGCGAACTCGTCGGACAGACTGCACAACTGGATTCTGGCCCACAACGTTTTCGGCCCGATGATCACTGATTGGCGAGAACAAGGAGCAATCCGTCCGGGCGCAAAAAAGGCGGCAACCGTTTCGATTACCGCCGTCTTTGGACTGTCGTTGCTGCTTGCGGTCCCAACCTATGTGCTGGGCATTCAAGCTTTGGTCCTCTCAGCTGTTCTGATCTTTATCTGGACCCGCCCTAGCGGCTGAGCAAATTGCACAGTTCATCCAGCTGATCGAGATCCTCGTAACTGATCGTCACCGAGCCGCTTTCCCCGCCCGGCTTGTGGTCTATCGACACTTTCATCTTCAGCATCGCTGACAAATCCCCTTCCAGGGCCCGGGTATCTGCGTCCTTTTCAGACACCTTCTTCGGTTTCTTAGCAGCGGCAGTCTGGTATCCGGCCGCATCCTTTTTCACCAGGGATTCAGTTGCGCGGACGGACAATCCGCCCTTCACAATCTTCTTTGCAAGATCCGAAGCATTATCGGAAGTGATCAGCGCCCGGGCATGGCCCGCGGACAGCTTTCGCTCCTGAACCAGGATCTGCACATCATCCGGCAAATGCAGCAAGCGAACCAGGTTGGCGATATGGCTACGGCTCTTACCGAGTGCCTCCGCCATCTTTTCCTGGGTGTGTCCGAACTTCACCATCAGCTGTTTGTAGCTCTGGGCCTCTTCCATGGCGTTCAAATCAGAACGCTGAATGTTCTCGATGATTGCAACTTCCATCATCTCGAGGTCCGAGTAATCCCGGATCAGAACGGGTACTTCATGCAGCTGTGCGGCTTGAGACGCCCGCCAGCGGCGTTCGCCAGCAACAATCTCGTATTGCCCGCCCGGCCGCGGCCGCACGATCAAAGGCTGCAGAACGCCCTTTTCCTTAATGGAGGCTGTCAGGTCATCCAGGTCTTCCTGCAGAAACTGCCGGCGTGGCTGGTTCGGGTTTGCGACCACATTTTCGATAGGTACCAGAATTTCCGCATTTCGCGGTGCCTCGGCCTGCGTACTCACCGGCGCAGGGTTTACATCTGCCATCAACGCTGACAGTCCCCGGCCCAGCCCGCGTGGTTTTGTTTTCTTGTCAGCCATGGTTGCCTCCGGTTCGTCTTCTGCATTTACGCCGCTATCTTGTGATGTTTATTCAGGATTTCTTCAGCCAGAGCACGATAGGCCTGCGCCCCCAGCGAATTTGTATCGTAGTTCAGAACCGGTTGCGCATAAGACGGGGCTTCGCTGACGCGAACATTGCGCGGGATCTTGGTCTGAAACACCAGTTCACCAAGGTTCTCGCGGGCATCCTGCTCCACCTGTTGCGAGAGGTTGTTGCGACGGTCAAACATCGTCAGAACGATTCCCTCAATTCTCAACCCCGGATTCGCCGACTGCCGGACTTCGCGGATCGTGAGCATCAGTTGCGTGACCCCCTCCAAGGCAAAGAACTCGCTCTGCAGAGGCACCAATACGGAATGCGAAGCGACCATGGCATTCACGGTCAGCAGGTTCAAAGACGGCGGACAATCGATCAGAACATAGTCCCAATCATATTCGTCCATGGCCGTCTGCCGCAGCGCATCGTGCAAAAGGAAACTGCGCTTTTCATTGGTGAACAGTTCGATGTCAGCGGAGCTTAGATCAATAGTAGCCGGAATGATGCAGAGATCCTCGATCTCCGTCTGCCGGATAACATCCTGCAGCGAAGCATCCTCAACCAGCAAATCATAAGTCGTCAAATCCCGGTCGGACGGCTCAATTCCCAACCCTGTCGAGGCATTCCCCTGAGGATCCAGATCCACCACCAAGACCCGCAGCCCGCACTCCACTAAGGCCGCAGCAAGATTTATGGTTGTTGTTGTCTTCCCTACCCCGCCTTTTTGATTTGCCACCGCGATAATACGAGGCCCCTCAGGCCGGGAATAATCAGACACGTGCCACTTCCCTTATTTTCAGGATTACTGCTTCTGGTTCTGTCAGACTT
>JBFOLS010000491.1:0-2345 GCA_040830225.1 Leisingera sp. | reverse complement strand
CCGGCGTCGATCCGGCTGCTCTAGTCTTCTAGAACGGACCGTTGGCGCGGGGCAGGGCAATGGTGCAGGTTGCTCACCCGAAGCAATGGTGCGACCGCATTTACATCAATGCCGGGGCACGCGGCGATGCTGGCAGGCTGCCAGGCAGTTAAGGTATTGAGTTTCCGTCCTGCAGGACAACGGCGTGCATTTGCCGGGAAAACAGGGCATATGGAAGAACTGCCTTCGGTCCGCTGCGGGCTTTGCAACAGGAAACAGCAGGTGACTACCCCGCATGCAGGCTGAAAGCTGGAAACTTCAGACCCCCCGCAGGCCGTGGAAACTGCTGCTGCTTTGGGTGTTCATCCTGGGTCTTGCACTTTCTGGGCTGGCGGCGATGCAGCGCAGCGCCCAGCTAGGGGAACTTGAGCGCGAAAGCGCAGAACTGCTCAGGATTGCGTCGCAAAGAGCAGGTCAGCATTATGCCCACCTAACGGCGCTGTCTGCGATTGCAGTTGCCAGCGGCGGCCAAAGGCCGGACCTCTTCCTCGAGGTGGCGGCAGCAATTTCCCGTTTTTATCCGCGTATCACCGGGATGCAGCTGGTGCCTCTTGATCCGGCGCAGGAAATCACCGGTACCGCGCCTCTGGCGGCCGGTGCGGCAGGGGCGATCAGGACTGCGGCGCACAGCTCTTCCGGCCTTCCGGTTCTGTTGCTGCACCCGTCCCGTGCGCAGCACTACCTGCTGGTCAAGCGCAGCCCGAATTCCGATCAAGCAGTCTATGCCCTGGCCTTGGCAATTGATGCGGCGCAGCTTCTGGACAGCGAGTCCGCCTTCTGGTCCCTCGGCAACACGGAAGTCCGTCTGTTGTTGCCCCGCGGGGAATTGCTGGCCGGGGTGCCCGGCCTGAACCATCCGCAATTCGGCCAGCCTCTGGAAAGTATATCCCAGCCCCTGCGGCTGGAGGCGGCGATGCATTTCGGTCTCCGGGATCTGCTGCCGCCGGGCCAGGCTGCCTTGGCGGTGTTACTTGTCAGCCTGGCCTATGCGGCCGGGCTGGTTGCCTTGCGGCAGCGCTCCCGTGTGCGGGCAGCGGAGCGTGAGGCCGGGGTGCGGCGGATGGAGGTGCAGCTGACCCATGCCGCGCGGGTCAATGCGATGGGCGAAATGGCCAGCGGTATGGCGCATGAGCTGACACAGCCGCTGACAGCCATACTGGCACAGGCGCAGGCCGGGCAGCGGCTGGCGGCACAGGGCGGCAGCGAGGTTCTGCGGCCTGTGCTTCATGATATCGGGGTGGAAGCCAAGCGGGCCTCTGCCATTCTCGAGCGGTTGCGGAACTGGTCGCGTCCGCAGCGCGGGGCGCCGGCCGATTTCGATCTGCGGGACGCGATGCGGAATGTGGAGACTTTATTGGCTGCCGAAGCGCAAAGGATGGGAGCGGTTTTGCGCTTCAGCTTCCCCGAGAAGGCCATCATGCTGAGAGCTGACCAGGTTGAGATTGAGCAAGTGCTGCACAATATTATCCGCAATGGTTTGGAGGCCGTGGAGAAAAAAACGGACGGCAAGGTCTTTGTGCGCAGCAGCATTTCAGGCGGCAGTGTTTCGGTTGATGTGTCGGATAATGGCCCAGGTGTAGACGAAGGCCTGCTGCCGCGCCTGTTCACACCCTTCGCGACGACCCGTGAAAACGGCACCGGGCTGGGCCTGGTGCTGAGCTAGCGGCTGGCCGAGCGGGCCGGCGGTGAACTGGTTTTTGCCGGAAACGGCACCGGCGCCACTTTCCGCATCAGGCTGCCGCTGGCCCGTGCGCAGCAGGAGACAGACGCGTGAGTCACCCTGTTTATCTGGTCGACGACGACGAGGCTGTCTGCAAGGCGTTGAGCCTGCTGCTGTCGACCGTCGGGATCAATGTGATCCCTTTTGCGGATCCGCAGGCCTTCCTGGCGCAGCTGGGCCAGCTGGCCCCGGGGTGTCTGGTTCTGGACATCCGCATGCCGTTGATTTCGGGGCTGAAGCTGCAGGAGAAGCTCGCGGAGCGCGGTATTCTATGGCCAACGGTTGTGATCTCGGGCCACGGCGACATCGAAGCCTGCCGCCGGGCATTCCGGAACGGAGCGGTGGATTTTCTGTCCAAGCCGGTGGATGAGCAGGATCTGATCGACGCGATCCAAAAGGGCAGCGAAGCTCTGGAGAAGCAGTTGCAGGCAGATGCCGAGAGGGCAGAGGCCCGAAGTCTGCTTTTGGCGCTGACCGGGCGCGAGCGGGAGGTACTGGAGCGTATTGCCGAAGGCTTCAGTACCAAGCAGATCGCGGCGGCGCTGGGCCTGTCGCCGCGCACGGTGGAAAGCCACCGGGCCTCGAT
>JBFOLS010000490.1:0-6251 GCA_040830225.1 Leisingera sp. | reverse complement strand
GCGGTGGCGATCAGCGCGGTGGTCGCGAAGAGAACCTTTTTCATAGTTTTTCCCTCGGTTTTCTAATCCTAGCCCAAACCGGGGAATCCGGCGTGGGTATGCCAAGGGGTTTCGCTCTTTCGCCCCCGTTTTGGCAAGCCTTGGGAAAGTCAGGCGAAACGATGCGCCCCGGGATGGTGCAGCTTTGCCACAGTCTGCGTGCCCCGCTCTCCGGACTCAGCCGCGCCAGGCGACGCTTTTCACAGGAAACACTCTTTAGGACAGGAGTATAAGGGCCAAAGCCCTTGCTCCGCCTGCGCGGCTTGCGTTAGGTGTTCGCCCAGAAAATGGCTCCGGGAGCGGTTATGAATTACGGAAAGACCCTGCGGGTAACTTTGATCGGCGCAATCTGCCTCAGCCTCGCAGCTTGCGGCAACAGGCTGCGGGATGGCAAAGCGCCTGCAAGCACGGCGCGCACCACCAGTCATAAAGAAGAGATTCAAGGCGCCGCGACCAAATCCTCGGTCTTTGATTTTCTGAATGCCAAGCCGGACCAGACCGTACAGGTGAACCGCTACCTGTGGACTGCCAGCCTGGATGTGTTGTCTTTCCTCCCGGTACAGTCCGTTGACCCCTTTACCGGCGTGATTGTCACTGGATACGGGACCCCGCCGGGCGGCGGCCGCTCCTACCGCGCCACCGTTCACATCAAGGATCCGGCGCTGGACGCACGTTCGCTCAATGTCTCGCTGCAGTCCAAGGGCGGCCCGGTCAATGCCACCACCACCCGCGCGGTTGAGGATGCGATTCTCTCCCGCGCGCGGCAGCTGCGGATTGCGGACAAGAAGTTCTGACCCGCTGCCCTCTGGAATCACCAGCCAAACCCCATTATCAGAAGCGCCGGGCCCCTCGCCCGGCGTTTTCATGCAAAGGACCGCTCTGATGTCGCGTTACTCCGCCACGGAAATCGAAGCAAAATGGCAGGAAGCCTGGGACAAGTCCGGGATTTTCCAGGCCAAGCGCACCGGCGACAAGCCGAAGTATTATGTGTTGGAGATGTTCCCCTACCCGTCGGGCAAGCTGCACATGGGCCATGTGCGCAATTACACGATGGGTGACGTGATCGCGCGCTACAAGCTGTCCACCGGCCATAACGTATTGCACCCAATGGGTTTTGACGCCTTTGGCATGCCTGCCGAAAACGCTGCAATGGCCTCCGGCGGGCACCCTAAGGACTGGACCTATTCCAACATCGATACGATGGTCGAGCAGATGAAGCCGCTCGGCCTGTCGCTGGACTGGTCCCGCATGTTTGCTACCTGCGACCCGGAATACTACGGCCAGCAGCAGGCGCTGTTTCTGGACTTCCTGGAAAAGGGGTTGGTCTACCGCAAGAACGCCGTGGTGAACTGGGACCCCGTCGACATGACTGTTCTGGCCAACGAGCAGGTCGAAAACGGCCGCGGCTGGCGTTCCGGCGCGCTGGTGGAGCGGCGCGAGCTGACACAATGGTTCTTCAAGATCTCGGATATGTCCGAAGAGCTGCTGTCGGCGCTGGATACCCTTGAAAACTGGCCTGCCAAGGTCCGCCTGATGCAGGAAAACTGGATCGGCAAGTCGCGCGGGCTGCAGTTCTCGTTTGAGCGCACAGACGGCGGCGAGGCGATCGAAGTCTACACCACCCGCCCCGACACATTGATGGGTGCTTCCTTTGTTGGCATCTCCCCCGACCACCCGATTGCGAAAGGCTTGGAAGCCGAATCGGAAGAAGTCGCGGCCTTTGTTGCCGAGTGCCGCAAGGGCGGCACCACCGAGGAAGCCATCGAGACCGCCGAGAAGCTGGGCTATGATACAGGCATCCGGGTGAAGCACCCGCTGAACCCGGAATGGGAGCTGCCGGTCTGGATCGCCAACTTCATCCTGATGGACTACGGCACCGGCGCGATCTTTGCCTGCCCGGCGCATGACCAGCGCGACCTGGATTTCTGCCGCAAGTATGATCTGCCGGTCACCGACACCTTCTTTGCGCTGGACAGTGATGCTCCGGTCGCCGACGAAGCCTTTGTGCCGCCGAAGACTGAGAAAGTCCGTTGGGTTGATCACTTTGCCGGGCTGACCGAGGCCACCGGCGAAGAAGCGATCAACGCCACTGTCGATTTCGCGGAAAAGGCCGGGTGGGGCCAGGGCGTCACCAAATACCGCCTGCGCGACTGGGGCCTTTCACGCCAGCGCTACTGGGGCTGCCCGATTCCCGTAGTGCATTGCGCCGACTGCGGCGTGGTGCCGGAGAAGAAAGAGAACCTGCCGATCGCCCTGCCCTATGACGAAGACGGCAAAGCCATCGACTTCTCGGTGCCGGGCAACCCGCTGGACCGCCACCCGAGCTGGCGCAACTGCGCCTGCCCCTCCTGCGGCAAGCCTGCGCAGCGCGAAACCGACACCATGGACACATTCGTCGATTCGTCTTGGTATTTCGCCCGTTTCACTGCTCCGCGCGCCGAAACGCCCACCGATCTGGCCGAGGCCGAATACTGGATGAACGTCGATCAGTATATCGGCGGCATCGAGCACGCGATTCTGCACCTGCTCTATTCGCGCTTCTTTGCCCGCGCGATGCAGATCTGCGGCCACCTGCCGGAGAAGTCAGCGGAACCGTTCGACGCTCTGTTCACCCAGGGCATGGTGACACATGCGATCTACAAGACTACCGGCGACAACCACCGCCCGGTCTACCACTACCCCGAGGAAGTCGAGCTGCGAGACGGCAAGGGCTTCCTGAAGGACGGCACCGAGGTGGAGATCATCCCCTCTGCCAAGATGTCCAAATCCAAGAACAACGTGGTGGACCCGCTGCACATCATCTCGTCCTTCGGCGCCGACACTGCGCGCTGGTTCGTGCTGTCCGATTCGCCGCCCGAACGCGACGTGGAGTGGACCGCAGCCGGCGCCGAGGCTGCCTATAAGCACCTGAACCGGGTCTGGAACCTTTGCGACCGCATCGGCGAGATGGACCCAGAGGCAGCAGGTCAGGGCGACGAGGATTTGCTGCGCGAGATGCACAAATGCATCCGCGACGTGACGCTGGGCGTTGATTCCTTTGGCTTCAACGCCGCGATTGCCAAGCTTTATGCCTTCACCAACACGCTCGCCAAATCCAAGGCCAGCGCCAAGGTGCAGAAACAAGCGATCATGACGCTTGCCCAGCTGATGGCGCCGATGACGCCGCACCTGGCCGAGGACATCTGGAGCCATCAGGGCGGCGAAGGTCTGGTCGCCACCGCGCCCTGGCCGGTTGCGGATGAGGCGATGCTCGTTGAGAACACCGTCACCCTCCCGATCCAGATCAACGGCAAACGCCGCGGCGAGATCGAGGTCGCCAAGGACCTGGACAAGGCCGAGGTTGAAAAATTGGCGCTTGCACACGAAGCTGTGCAAAAGGCGCTGAATGGCGGCGCTCCGAAGAAGGTGATCGTTGTTCCAGGCCGGATTGTGAATGTCGTTGCTTAACTCCAAAGCCCTGCTGCTGGCTCTGCCCCTGCTGGCGGCAGCCTGCGGCTTTACCCCGGTGCATGCCCCTGGCGGCACCGGCGCAGCACTCTACGGCCGGATCGAGGTTCAGGCGCCAGGTGAAATCAAGACTGCGAGCGGCACTGATGCCTACTTCCTGGTGCAGAGCCTGGAGCAGCGCCTGGGCCGCGGCGGCAATACCGCCTATTCGCTGGATCTGACACTCAGCACCCAGGAAGAAGGCCAGGCGATCACCGCGGACAATGAAATCACCCGGTACTCGGTGATCGGCACTGCCGGGTATTCGCTGACGCGCCTTTCGGATGGCAAGATTGCTTCCAGCGGGTCAGTGCAGAATTTCACTGGCTACTCAGCCACTGGCTCAACGGTGGAAACACTGGCCGGGGAGCGTGACGCGCGTGAACGGCTGATGGTGATTCTGGCGGATCAGATCACCGCACAGATCCTGGCAACCGCGGATCTCTCCGCGCCGGCGGAATGAAGCTCTCTCCGCGCGAGGCGGAGGGCTATTTCGGCAAGCCTGATCCGGGCAAGACCGGCATTCTGATCTATGGCGCCGACGCGATGCGGGTGTCGCTCAAGCGGCAGCAGGTTCTGGCTGCCCTGCTCGGCCCCGGCGCCGAAGAGGAAATGCGCCTGAACCGCCTGCCCGGCAGCGACTTGCGCAAGGATCCGGCCCAGCTCTTGGATGCAGTCAAGGCTGTGGGTTTCTTCCCAGGCGTCCGGGCGGTCTTTGTCGAAGGTGCCAATGACACCGCCACCCCGGCGATCACCGCAGCGCTGGAGGAGTGGCAGCCGGGTGATGCACAGATCGTGGTCACGGCCGGTCAGCTCAAGGCCTCCTCGAAGCTGCGCAAGGCGTTTGAAGGACACAATAATGCCTATGCCGCGGGCATTTACGACGACCCGCCCTCACGCGCCGAGATCGAACGGATCCTGGGCGAAGCCAGCATCCGCGACGTTCCCGGCGACAGCATGTCGGCGCTGACGGATATCGCCAATGACATCGGCCCCGGCGACTTCTCACGGATGATTGAAAAACTGGCACTCTATAAGCACGGCGACACCAGCCCGCTTTCTCTGGAGGACATCGGCGCGGTAGCTCCGCAATCGACCGAAGCTGCGCTGGACGACGTGCTGAACGTCGTGGCCGAGGGGCGCAGCGCTGAAATCGGCCCGTTAATCCGCCGCCTGCAGGCGCAGGGCACCAATGCGGTGACGCTCTGCATCGGAGCCACCCGGCACTTCCGCACGCTTTACACAATTGCTGCTGCCCCTGGCGGCCCGGCCCAGGGCATCGGCCAGCTGCGGCCGCCGCTTTACGGCAAGCGCCGGGACCGGATGCTGCGCCAGGCCCAGAACTGGGGCGCGAACCGGCTCGAAACTGCTCTGACGATCATCACCGACACGGATCTGGCATTGCGTTCAGCAGGCCAGACCGCCCCGGCGCTGGCGCTGATGGAGCGCGCCCTGATCCGGCTGGCCATGCTGAGCCGTGCCCGCTGATCCAGCAACACGCCGTCCTGCTTGATACACTCTCCGAAGCTGCCCATCTTATCAGCACGCAACAGGAGAGAAACGATGTATACGGTCACCGGCATCCCGCTCACCCGCACTTTCCGTGTGCTGTGGGCGCTTGAAGAGCTTGGGGAACCTTATGAGTTCAATCAGCATGGCCCCCGCAGCCCGGAAGTTCAGGCGCTGAATGTCTCGGGCAAGGTGCCGGTGCTGCAGGCCGAGGGGGAAACCATCACCGATTCGACCGCCATCCTGACCTATCTGGCCGACAAGCACGGCGCGCTGACGGCCCCTGCCGGCACAGTGGCCCGCGCCAAGCAGGACGCGATGACCCACCTGCTGCTGGACGAGGTCGACGCCGTCCTCTGGGCTGCCGCCCGCCACAGCTTCATCCTGCCCGAAGAGCAGCGGGTGCCGGAGGTGAAAGGCAGCCTGAAATGGGAATTTGCCCACAATCTGGCGCGGCTTGAGGCCAAGATGGCCGGTCCTTTCCTGATGGGAGACCAGTTCACCATTGCAGACATCATTTGCACCCACTGCCTGAACTGGGCCCGCAGCGCCAAGTTCCCGGTGGAAGGTGAAAAACTGCAGAACTACGGCAAACGGATGCGCGAGCGCGAGGCGTTTCAGCGGGTGGCCGCACTCGCCAAGTAATCCGCAGCAGCCCGCCCAGCCCAACGCCCGGTCGCCAGGCAGGCGGTCAGCAGGTAGCCTCCGGTCGGCGCTTCCCAGTTCAGCATTTCCCCGGCGCAGAAGGTGCCCGGGAGTTGTTTCAGCATCAGCCCTGCATCCAGCGCGTCGCGGCACACACCGCCAGCAGTGGATATTGCTTCATCCATCGGGCGCAAACCGGCGTGTCTCAGCGGCAGCGCCTTTACCAACTGCGCCAGCGCTTCCGGCTCTTGCGGCAAAGGGCGTCCGAATTCCTGCAGCAGAGCGGTCCGAGCAGGTCCAAGCTTGAGCACCTTGCGCAAATGATTGGAAAAGCTCGCCTTGCCGCGCGGACGGGACAGGCGGCGGGCAATCTCGGCCTCCGCCAAATCCGGCAGCAGATCAATCTTGAGTTCCTCGCCTTCCCGCACCGCTGCACAAACAGAATAGATGCCGCCGCCTTCGAGACCGCGTTCCGAAATCACCGCCTCGCCGCGCGACACCAAGCTGCCGGCCTGCAGCGCAATGCCTTTCAGCGGCTGGCCGAACTCAGACCGCATATGGCTGGACCACTC